>JAYSTS010000413.1:0-28568 GCA_043719475.1 Gammaproteobacteria bacterium
TGGCACTACATTTCACTTTTCAGCCAAAAGCGAGTATCCATGCGGGTCGCCAGCCCGCGGGGGCGGAAAAAGGGCTGAAAAGTGGTGAACTTGGGTTAAGGTCGCCATAGTGACTGGCGCGGGTGGTGGACTCGGTCGTTGCCATGCACTGGGGCTGGCGGCGGAGGGCGCGGCAGTGGTGGTCAATGACCTCGGTGGCAGTCGTGATGGCTCCGGTGCCGGTCACTCGATGGTCGAGGCTGACAAGGCGGCAAAGGCCCCGGCGCAGTAAGCGCCGAATTTCAATCGCTGCGGATCGAACCGAGTTGGATCAGCTGCGTCCGGAGGTCCGTTTCTGTCCCCTTTGCAAACTACATGGCAAGTACATAGACGATCAGGGGCGGCCCCTCTACACTCTGATTGATCAGGCATGGTGGGCATCAAGACACGAAGCGACCACTGCTGGCATCTCCATGAATATACGGGTCGGGGAGGGTCGATGAAGGGCGAACAAGTCTCACGCCTGCGCATGCTGGTGCGACGCGTGCGGGCGTGGATACGGTGGCGCCAGATGTCGGAAGTCGAACGTCTGAATCAAACCTATGATCGGGATACCGTCCGGATCATCGAATCGCTGCCGGCGAACGCAAACTGCGTAGACGTCGGGGCATCGGATGGAGCGATCCTGCGGGAAATGATTCGGGCCTGTCCCAACGGCAGCCATTTGGCATTCGAAGCCCGACCGGAGGCGGCCGCACGCCTCGCCGCGTCATATCCGATGGTGTGTGTGCATGGGGTGGCCCTGGCTGACAAGGTCGGTGAAGCCACTTTCAATGTGTTCGACTCAAACCCTGGTTACAGCGGTCTGCGTACACAGACTTATCCCGGTATTGACGCCAGGCCCAGGGAAATCCGCGTACCGCTGGAAACCCTGGACCATGTTATTCCGCCCAATCAGTCGGTTGCCTTCATCAAGATCGATGTTGAAGGCGCTGAACTCGCAGTGCTCAAAGGTGCGCAGGCCCTGTTGCAGCGACAACGCCCTATCGTGGTGTTCGAATGTGGGCGGGCCGGGCGCGAATCCTATGGACTCACACCGGCGATGGTGTACGAATTTCTGCGCAGCTGCGATCTGCGCGTCTCGCTGCTGTCGGATTGGCTCCGGCACCGTCCGGCGCTTACGCTTGATCGATTTGAAGCGGAGAGCCTGCGCCACTTCTACTTTGTCGCGCACGGCTGATGGTCAGCTTGAAGGGTTCGCTCCCGCAGCAATGGGGGTGAGCCGAATCACTGGTAGGGGATACGGCGTGCGGGCCTGATACCGCGTGTACCCGGGATAGATCGCTACGGCTTTGGTCCAGGCCGTTTCGCGCGCTTCGCCCATCAGTTCCACAACCTGCACGTGCTGCCGCTGTGTCTGCGCGATGATCTCGACCTGTGGACACTCACGCAGATTCAGATACCAGAGTGGTCGATGCCCCTGACCCGCGTTGGAGGCAACCAGCCGGCAGTCTTCACCATCGAGGGAGTAAAAAACTTGCGAATGAGATCGGGGTCGGTGACGTCTTCGATGACGCGGAGTTTCCCGCCGCAGAACGGGGCGGTTCGCGATTCGGTCATCGCGGTTGTGTGGTGGTTCTGGGCGTTCTTGTCAATTGGTTGATGATCCTGTGTTGTTCTGGTCCTGGGCCTGCGGGGTTTGTCTGCGGCTGGAACGATGTGTTGCCTGAGCGGTGAGGAGGGAGCGAATACACCGTGATAGCGGGTGAGATTGGCGCGCAGTCGAGACACAGCGCCGGACAAGTAATGTACCGGCACAGTTGTGCGAGCCGGTCGCGCTGATGTGGCTCACAGGCGACTGCGCAGTTCAATGAGAAACCGTCCTGATTGGCCGTGAAGGGTTTGGGTGTTGAATCGGTTCGGGTGAGGGCCGGGTTCTTGAGGGTGAGGGTTCTGCCGCCAGCGCCCCGTCCGACGGCGATACGATAGCGGATGGACGCGGCGTTCAGATCCAGCGCGTCAGCGGGTTCCAGGTTGAGTCCAAGTTGAGCCAGAGGCTGTTCGGTGTCCTCGATGAGGAGACCGATTTTGTGTTGGGGCGGGAGAGCCTGCGCACGATGCCCAGCGGACGATGGGGTGGACGAGACGGTTGAGCAGGCGCTCAAGGGTTTCGTATCGGGCACACTGACTGGATGGAATCGTGGTCCGTCGGCATGCCGCGTATCGACTCCGTCGAGAATGAGCATGTGTAGGTGAACTGGCCGGGTAGGCATTGAGGTTCAGTGCGCTGCCAAACCGTTGTATCAGGGTGACGACGCCCGTGCGGGCGTCGCTGCTGGCGGTGAGTCCTGCCCATGGGTCAGGTCGGTCTGGATGGCGCGAACGATGACGGCGAGACAGCGACTGAGCGCGTCGGGGTTGCTGGCGATGAGCCGCACGAACCCATGTTCGAGCCGGCCGCAGCGCAGATAGTCCTCGAATTCGGCGAGAACGAACCCCGGTAGCGAGTCCTCCTGTTGCTGTAGCGTATCGCGCAGGACCGGCAGGTTCTGTTCGATGATCGGGTAGAGCGAGGTGTCTTCGGGCTGATGCCGGTGATAGCGCGTGCCGGGCTGACTGGTTTGCTGAGCGGTTGATATCGGCATCGCTGGAGGATGGGAGCAGTCTGGCCACGGACGAAACGGCCCACGGACTGAGGCGTTGTGCGCAGGTCGCCCTGTCGCGGGTCAGTAACGATTGCGACACCCTGTGATGATCGCGAAGTTCGTGGCGCCTTTGACAAGTTCTTCATGGACAGATCGTCGTGTTCAATTCGCATGGGCCGGAGCGAGTGAAGTCGGATCGGACCGAAGAACAGCGGTATTTGGCCTATCAACACGCGCGCCGATCTCGATGAAGTAACACCCGATTGGAGAGCTGTATGCGGGAGAACCGCACGTACGGTTCGGAGGGAGGGGAGAGGTTGCTCTTCCCTACTCCTATCAAGAAGAACATTCCCCCAAAGGGACCCATTCCCTCAAGAAGCCCACCCACCCCCACAAAACCGCCGTCTCCTTCAAGCAACGATCTGCTGCCGACGTACATGCCAAAGCCGCGTCGTAAATATCAGCAACAGGGTCACGACGAGCATGCCGATCACCGGCACCCACACGGCATTGCGCGGTCCGAATGCATCAACACAAGCGCCCAGTATCACGCTGCCGATCGGCATACCCCCCATCATGCCCAGCGAAAAAACGGAGAGCAGTCGTGCCCGATGGGATTCTGGAGCGGCCTCCTGAACGATGGAACGTGACATCGTCATTCCCATCCCGCCACAAACGCCCCACAGATAGATGACGAAGTAGAACACCGGTTGCGACAACTCCTGAGTCAGTATGCTGAGCATCGACAGACTGACCAGGCTACCGATCAATAGCGCGCGACCGGAGTTTTCGATGCCGCCTCGCCGCATCAGCCAGAAAATCGTGGTGCTGCTGCCGAGCATGTTGGCGGCAAAGGCGATGGCGATCTCCTGGGAGCTGCCACCGTAGATGTCCCGGATCATGAGCGGCAACACGACGATGTAACTGCCTGCAAAAAATAGTCCGGTTGAAAACGCCTGTATCACTGCGGGACGTATCGTTTCCGAGTGCCAGGCCATGCGTAGCCCTTCGGCGATGTCGCGCAGCGGATGTTGTTTGGGCGCCTTGCTCACGCTTGGCGCCGCGAGCGGAATCTTCCGGGTGGCCAGCAGTGCGCAGAACATTGTTATGCTCTGCAGTACCAGGACAATGGTGATGCCAACGCTCGACGCCATCGCGCCGATCGCAAAACCGACGATCTGGATCGAGAACTGCACACCAATAACAAGGATCACCACGCGCTGAATTTCCTTCCCGGCAATGCGATTCAGCAGTGCATCCCTGGCAGGTTGAGCGAACGCGCCCAGGGTTCCACCGAATACTGCCCAGCCGATCAACACGCCATACGAGAGCATCCCCTGCCAATCCAGCACCGCAATGACCAGCGGTGGCAGCATCATGATGGATTGAATGAACAGCAGCAGCTTGCGCTGGTCCAGACGATCACCCAGCACCCCGCCCCACAGCAGCAGAAACAACATGGGAATCTGACCGGACATCTGCGCGAGGCCTACCCGGGTTGGCGATTCATGCAAATAAACGGCAACCAGATACGGGAAAAGTACCATCTGAATGCCGCCGGGAATGAGGAACAACGCCGAGCTGGTGAGATACCAGCGCAGACCGGCAGTCATCGAACCACCTGAACTTGATAGTGCACAATGTCGGGATGGTGACCTATCGCGGCGTGATCTACCAGACAAGCTATCGCATCGAGCAGGGAAAGCCGGTGGTGCAGGCCTATGGGCGCCTCGAATCCGGCGAGTCCTTTCTCCTGCGCGACTCGCGGGAAACGCCGCACTTCTACATCCGCTCGACGGATATCCCGAAAGCCGCTTATACCGTCAAGGCGTTGGCCACCGGCTGGACTGATATGTCCGGGCAGCCCATGGCGCGGGTTGATGCCACCACGCCGCCGGACGTCCCGGGCATTCGCGATCGTCTGTCTGCCATGGGTGTCGTTACCTTCGAGGCTGACCTGCGTTTTGCGATGCGTTATCTCATCGATCGCAGCATACGTGCCGGCGTCGCGATCGAGGGCACTCCGCGCGCTGGGGAAGGGGTGGCCTGGATCTTCGATGATGCGAAGGTCACTCCCGCTGATGCGCGCATCACCCCGCGTGTGCTGGCCTTTGATATCGAGACCTCACCCAAGGCCGATCGTCTCCTTGCCATCTCGATTTATGGCCTTGGCGCCGATGAAGTGGCGATCGTTGATGGCACCGGCCGCCCGATGCCAGAGCGTGCGATCAGTATGAAAGATGAACGGGCGGCGCTGCTGTGGTTCGCCGCGCGTCTTCGACAACTGGATGTCGATATCATCACCGGCTGGAACGTGGTCGACTTCGATCTCGCAACGCTGGCCCGTATCAGCGAGCGCCTCGCTATGCCATTCATGCTCGGACGCGATCGCGGTGGTGTGCGGATCCGCGCGGCAGAAGGTTACTTCGGTAGTGGCAACGCAACCATCAACGGCCGCGTAGTGCTTGATGGCATCGATCTGTTGCGTGGTGCATTTGTACGGATGAGTGACTACTCGCTCGATGCGGTGGCGCGCGAAGTGCTCGGCGAAGGCAAGGCGGTGCACGGGGATGTGAAAGATCGTGTAGCCGAAATCCTGCACAACTATCGCCATGATCTGCCTGCCTTCGCGCTGTATGCCCGCACTGATGCGCGTCTGGCTCTGGCCATTGTCGACAAGCTCGATCTCATCGAACTGGCCTTCGCACGTTCGCGGCTGACCGGCATGATGCCGGATCGTGTCGCTGCCAGTATCGCCTCGTTCGATGCGGTGTATCTGGAGGCACTGCATCGTCGACACATCGTCGCGCCATCGGTGCGATTTGATGATTCCAGAGTTCATGCCGCGCAAGCAGGCGGTCAGGTGTTCGAGCCAATCACAGGCATGCACGAGCTGGTGTGGGTATTCGACTACAAGAGCCTGTACCCGAGCATCATGCGTACATGGGGCATTGACCCTCTGCAGTTTGTACGCGCCGAAGGGCTGCCCGATGATCGCGTGACGCAGCTTGTTTCTGGTGCGCGGTTCGCACCGGCGAGTGACAATGAACCCGCGATTTTGCCGGCATTGCTGGATGGTCTGTTTGCAGCGAGAGAGCTGGCCAAGAAGAACAAGGATGGCATCGCGTCGCAGGCCATCAAGATTCTAATGAACAGTTTCTACGGCGTGCTGGGTACACCCGCCTGCCGCTTCTATAACCCGGCGATTGCCAATGCGATCACCGGGCAGGGCCGCTACCTGCTGGGCTGGTCCAAACAGTGGTTCGAAAGCCGTGGTTATCGCGTGCTATATGGCGATACCGACAGCGTGTTCGTGCAAGCCGGTCTTCATGATCCGACCGCTGCCCATGCCCTTGGCCTGTCACTGGTCAAGGCGATCAACGTTGATCTGGCGGCACATGTGCAGGCCATGTCTGGCCTCGACAGCAAACTCGAACTTGAATACGAAAAGCTGTATGCAAAGCTGTTTCTGGCCTCGGTTCGACATGGTACCGGCGGTGCACGCAAACGTTATGCCGGTGTGCTGGTCGGGGAAACGACACCGGAGTTCGTCGGCATGGAAGTGGTGCGTCGTGACTGGACGGCGCTCGCCAAACAGGTTCAACGTGAACTCTATCAACGACTCTTCACGGAACAACCCGTGGTGGAGTATCTGCACGATGTGGTGGAAGCCGTGCGCCGCGGCGCTTGCAACGATCTGCTGGTCTATCGCAAAGGACTGCGCAAGGACATGCGCGAATACACCACCAGCACCCCACCCCACGTTGCCGCCGCGCGCAAATCTAAATCCAAACCCGGTACTATCATCGCCTACGTCATGACCCAGGCTGGACCCGAGCCAACAGACGGCATCACGGCTCCGTACGACCTCGAGCACTACATCGAAAAACAGGTGCGCCCGGTGGCAGAGCCTGTGCTCGCGGCGCTAGGACTCGACTTTGCCCAGGTGGTGGGTGATGACCGTCAGTTAGGTCTTTTCTGACCCTAACCCTGACTAAAAGAAATCTTCGGGGGTTGGGTCAATCGGTCACGCGCGCTCATGGGGTGATCGGAGCGTAGCTGCCAGAAATACGCATCGTCTTGAACAAAACCGTCAACGCACTCGCACCTGCAATGCTGCAGATCGCCAGACACCACATCGGCAGGGTCGCCCACAACAGCAGTACTGCTGCCACGGACATCCCGGCCAGTCGTACCAGTTCCAGAGGAGATGCGTAGTCCCGGCCTTCCAGCATTGCACCTTGTGTGTAGTAACCAAGCGCGATCAAGGCGGCGAGTGAGTACACCCATACTCGACTGAGATCGCTCTCGACGCCTACGAGAACAAAGGTCGAAATAACCAGCAACCAGAAGTGGATGAACGTGTAGCGCTTGGCAAAGACCGAGATCGGTGGGTCGAACTTCGGTGCCAGCCAGTCATGCGGTGTCTGATCCGTACCAGCCGGTTTGAACCCCGGTCCTTTGAACCAGAGCGTGACCTTGTCGGCCCAGCGGGTTGCCGCGATGGTGTCCCGCACTCCCTGCACGTAAACATGCAGATTCGCCCACAGCGGGTTGAAGCTGTTCAGCTGCTCGGTAACCCCGTACACGCAGGGTTCGCTCTCCCGCTCATCCTCGAATGTCCCAAACAAGCGGTCCCACAGGACAAATACACCCCCGTAGTTGCGATCGATATAGCAGGGGTTCTTCGCGTGATGCACGCGATGATTGGATGGTGTCACGAGAATGCGATCAATGACTTCCAGCCGCCGCACATGCTCGGTATGCACCCAGAACTGGTAGATGAGATTGAGGCTGCCGACGGTTACCAGCATCGGCGTTGGAAAGCCGATCACGTACAGCGGCGCGTAGAAGATGCCGCCGAGAAAACCCGTGCTGGTCTGACGCAGCGCGGTGGAGAGGTTGTACTCCTCGCTCTGGTGATGCGCGGAATGCGCCGCCCAGAGAATTCGCCATTCATGGCCGAACCGATGCAGGAAGTAATAACACAGATCGTACAGCACGAACGCGATCACCCAGGCCATCGGGCTCTTCATCGAGATGGCGAGCAGGGTATGGCCATTCAGGATCCACTCGAACAGGAAACCGAATACCCCCAGCCGAACTACGCCCATCAGTCGCGACAACGTGCCCATCGACAGGCTCGCCAGCGTGTCGTTGAGCCGGTACTGAAACCGCCCGGTTACCTTTGCGTAGACAAACTCAACCAAGATCGCGAGGATGAAAAACGGGATGGCATAAGGAACAAAGTTCATGGCGGTGTACGTATGAGCGCGTTGGGGCGCGCTTTCATGTGGATCATAGTGGCGTATCTTGCCGCGCTCGTGCTCGCGGTGCCAACGGTCCACTGGGCGATTGCCCAAGGATATTCATCAACCTGGTCCGCAGCGATGGCGGATGTGGTAGCCACCATCGTCATCTATGGCTTCAGTCTTGCCTTCAGAAACGCGAGTTTCTACGACGCTTACTGGAGTGTGATTCCACCGTTTCTGGCCGGTTATCTGATGTGGACGGCAGGGGGCGTGGATCTACGTGGCGGCATAGCGCTGGCGATTGTCCTGTATTGGGCCATTCGTCTGACTGCTAACTGGGCTCGAGGCTGGACCGGTCTGGATCATGAGGACTGGCGCTATATCAACCTGCGTGCCCAGACCGGCGTCTTCTACCAGCCCGTCAATTTCCTGGGCATTCACCTGTTCCCAACGGTGCTGGTCTACTTCGGCTGCCTGCCGTTCTGGGCGATGGGCGCCAGTGACGCGCCGCTGTCCTGGATCGATGGTCTTGCCGCTGTGCTTGGTGTTGCAGCTGTCTCGCTCGAGTGGAAAGCCGACGAAGAGTTGCGCGCGTTTCGCAGGACACTGTCCGGAAGCGGACGTGTGCTGGATACCGGCGTGTGGGCCTGGTGCCGCCACCCCAACTATCTGGGCGAGATTTCGTTCTGGGCCGCTATCGCCCTGTTTGGGTATGCCGCGAGTGGCAAGCCCTGGGTATTCATTGGCTTTGGCATGATGGTGGTGCTGTTTGTCGGCATCAGCATTCCCATGCTGGAAAAGAAGCAGATCGAAGCCAAGCCGACCTATGCCGACTATCTGCGTTCAACTGCCATGTTACTGCCCAGGTTCTGGAAGTGAAAACTGTATGGCGGATCGCCGCGTGTGCACTCCTGTCGTGGGCCGCAGCAGCGCAAGCCATCTGCCCGCTTGTGATTGCTCACCGTGGGGCCAGCGGCGAACGACCAGAGCACACCCTGGCTGCCTATCAGCTCGCCATTGATCAGGGTGCAGACTTCATCGAAGCCGACCTTGTCCCCACCAGGGATGGTGTCTTGATCGCGCGCCATGAAAATGCGCTGGCGCTGGTAGCGCTTCAGCCCGACGGTACCATCATCAAGGTTGATGGCTCTCCCGTGATTACCGAGGCCACAACCAATGTCGCGACGAAGTCGGAGTTCAGCGAGCGATTGACAGTCAAGGTGATCGACGGGCGGCCCATGGGTGGCTGGTTCAGCGAAGACTTCACCCTTGCCGAGATCAAGACGCTGCGCGCGCGCGAGCGTATGCCAACAGTGCGACCAGCCAACACGGCGTACGATGATCGATACGAGATTCCGACTTTTACAGAGGTACTCGCACTCGCCAAGACTGGCACGGTTGGCGTTTATCCAGAGCTCAAGCACTACACCTATTTCATGAACGAAGCGGTGTCGACGTCGGGCCAGCCCATTCGCCACGACACTGTGCTGTTGTTGCTACGCGATCTGGTGGCAGCCGGCTTCGAAGATCCCGCGCGTCTCTTCATTCAGTCGTTCGAGGTTGAGCCTTTGCTGCGACTGCGAGCACTGGCCAACGCTGGTGAAGCACCCGACTGGCCGTTGGTGCAACTGACCGGACCGGCCGACAGTGTCCCGTATGATCTTGCGGCGCGAGCCAGGGCCGGCACGTTAGATGGTTTGTCAGAGCTGTTTGCGGTCTTCGGTGGAGAACCACGCGTCATGACCTATGGCGAACTTCTGGCGGAGCCTGCGAAGCTCAGGAAGAGTCATGCAGATGCCGCGGGACCAGCCTATCAAGCCCTGCTGGCAGACCTTACGCTGGGCCCGCTTCTGCAACGATCCGGGCTCGCCGTTCATGCCTACACACTTCGACAGGAGAAGGCTTTTCTCCCGGACCAAATGTCGCTGTCAGCGTTGTACGCAAAGTTGATCAAACTCGGAGTGAACGGCGTGTTTACCGACAATGTGCCGCAAGTGCGCGAGATGATGGCCGGCTGTCGCGACGATTGATCGATCAGCAAAAGGGCAAACACCAATACCGGTTCAGGAGTCACCAACGTGTCAGTGAAGTTCAGGTTCAGCGCCGAAGACGAACAATTTCGCGGGGAGGTCCGCGCGTTTCTCGTGTCGGCACTCACGGACGATTTGATCGAGGCCAATCGACAGAACTCCGGCATGTTCGTCGATCGCGCGACCGCACAAAAGTGGCAGGAAAAACTACATGCGCAGGGTTGGGGCGCTGTGCACTGGCCGAAAGTGTATGGCGGTACGGGCTGGTCGCAGACCCAGTTGTATATCTGGCGGGACGAGTGCGCCCGTGCCGGAACGCCGAGTGTGCTCAATCAGGGCGCAACGCTGCTCGCGCCGGCGCTGTTTGCCTATGCGAACGATGAACAGAAGGCCTACTACCTGCCGCGTATTCTCACGGGCGAACACTATTGGTGTCAGGGTTATTCCGAACCGGGCTCCGGCTCTGATCTCGCCAGCCTTAAAACTCGTGCCATTCGTGACGGCGATGAATACGTCATCAACGGTACGAAGATCTGGACAACACACGCGCATTTCGCCGACCACATCTTCTGCCTGGTGCGGACCTCGTCCGAAGGCAAGATGCAGCAAGGCATCACCTTCCTGCTGATGCGGATGGATCTGCCGGGAATTCGTGTCAAGCCGATCATCACGCTGGCTGGAGATCACGAAGTGAACCAGGTTTTTTTCGACAGCGTGCGTGTGCCTGTTGCCAATCGGGTGGGTGCCGAGAACCAGGGTTGGACGGTTGCCAAACATCTGCTCGAATACGAACGTGGCAGTGGCGGAGTTTCTGCCGGACTCAAGATTGCGCTTGACGAACTCAAGCGCATCGCGAGGTGGTCCGAGGGCGGCGCACCATCACTGTTGTTAGATCCTACCTTCACAGCTCGACTGCGAGCGCTGGAAATTCAGTTCGATGCACTCGAATTCATGGAAATTTCCAATCTCGCACGCATGCTGTCCGGCCAACATCCGGGCTCTGGGGCGTCATCGTTATTCAAGATTGTCTCGGTAGACGTTCAACAGACCATCAACACCCTCAGGCTTGAAGCGGTGTCGTATTACGGTCTACCTGATCACACGGTGATCTCGTTGAACGGGGTTGGCGGTGAACGTATCGGTCCGGCGCATGCCGAAACCGTTGCTGCGGACTACCTCACCAGTCGAGCAGCATCGATTTACGGCGGATCACATCAGGTGCAGCGCAATATCATCGCCAAGTCGGTTCTGGGGCTGTAAGAAATCTAACCGATGTATCCCTGGTCAATTCGCCGCACCGCAGACAAACGCCACCACAGGATCAGCGTGATCAGCAACAGGACGATGCCACTCGCTTCGAGCCCGGTCTGTACACCGTAGTGCTCGGCGAGCCAACTTACGGGCAGCAAGCCAAGGGGCATGAGGCCATGTGACATCAGGTCGATACTCATGACGCGGCCGCGCATGGTCTGGTCCACCTGCAACTGAACCAGACTGCGGTTCAGCGACATGTTCACGGCGCTCGTGAATCCAATCATCGCGATGCACACCATCGACCACATGAGTGTTGATGTGACCGCAAAAGCCATCAGGCTCACGGCCCACATGGCCTCACTCAGAAAGAGCCAGAACCCCTTGTGGCGGATATGACCGAGTCTTGCGAGCAGCAGTGAGCCAATGATTGCGCCCGCGCCCATCCCGGTCATCAGCGTCCCGAGGGTGTCTGGTCCGCCTTTGAGAATGTCGATGTTGAATGCGGGCAGCAGGCTGTTGATCGACAGACCAAACAGAAACGGCATGATCGAGAGCAGGATCAGCCCGCCGACGATGGGCGAGCCGATGACATATTTGAGTGCATTCTGCGCATCCTTCAGTGGTGTGGCAGTCGCCAGCGGCGAAGGCTTTCCGTCGTGGCGAATGCCGAACACGGTGAACGCGGCAATGAAGTACAGAACCGACAGCACGACGTAGACCATGCCGACGCCGAACTCCGATGAGGTGTCTCCACCTGCCAGCAGCGCGATCATGTAACCCGCGAGAGCCGGTCCAAGAATGCGCGCAAGATTCCATGCCGCCGTGTTGAATGCCATGGCGTTGAACATCAACTTTTCGCCAACCAGCTCAGGGATGAAGGCGGTACGCGCTGGAATCGACAACGCCAACAGCGTTCCGTTGATGAACCCTACCCAGAGAAAGTCGAAAAACGTGACATGCCCGGCCAGGACGATGCTGGCCATGAACAACGTGCTCACCCCATTGAAGAGTTGGCACCAGAACAGAACCGGTTTTTTGGCCACGCGATCGGCGAGCACGCCACCCAACAGGGAAAACAAGACCTGCGGCAGCATGAAGGCGAGGGTGACCCAGGCCAGATTCATGGCGGATACGGTCATCTCATAGACCAGCCAGCCTTGTGCCACGAGCTGCATGTTTAGCGAGAAGGCCGAGCCCACCATGCCGATCCAGAGATACAGGTAGTCGCGAACCTTCAGCGAGGCGAAGGTGGAGGTATCAGTCATCCGCGCCGCCAGGTGAGCGGCGAAGACGCTTGAGCACGGCCTCTTTCTTCTTGGTATCCAGTCGTTTGCGCACGGACGAGGTGGTGGGACGCGTCGGTACACGTCTGCGCGGCACGTGCCGGGCCTGAACAATCAACTCGCACAATCGCTGCACTGCCAGTTCGCGGTTCTGAAGCTGCGATCGCGATTCATCGACGAAAAAAACGATACGGCCGTCCGTGGTGGCTTTTTGACCGGCGAGCGCCAGCAGACGTCGCTGCACCGGGGCGGTCTCGCCCAGCAGTGCGACGTCCACGTGCAGTTGCACGGCGGTGGACACCTTGTTCACGTTCTGGCCGCCCGGTCCTCGGGAGCGTACGAACTGAAACGACAGCGCCGCCTCTGGAATATCGTTGGGATGCATGATGATTACGGCAATAATAGCCCCATGTGCACTCAGCAGCAGAGGAACTCGTGAACAGATTGCATCGCAGTTGGTTGTTGGCCTTGGTTTGCTTGGTTTCGACAGGTTTCGGCCGAGCCGACGAAGACGACTACGCACTCCACTTCGGCATGCACTTCAATGTGCAGAAGCAGGTCGTTGAGGCACGCTTGCGAGTGGACCAATCGAAAACCGCCATCGACTACATTGACTTTGAAGCACCGGCCGGCCACTTCGATCACTTCAAGGGTGATGGGGAGATCAAGCTGACCCAAGGCCGAGTGGTCTGGACGATACCGAAGAAAGGTGGCGAATTGCGCTGGGATTACACCGTCGATAGCAAGCGAGGTTCTGGTTATGACGCCCTCTTCACAGAGAAGTGGGTGCTGCTTCGCCTGGACAGCGTTTTCCCGGGGTCACGAACCCGCACTAACAAAAGTGCCAACGTTTCCGCAACGCTCGAGCTCTCCGGCCCGAAACACTGGGTGATCGATACCCGCTACGGCAGGTGGAATGGCAAAAAGTTCGTGTTACCGACTGACTCGGACAGACGTTTTGTGCGGCCAAGCGGATGGCTGATGGCTGGTGAACACGGTATTCGTCGTGAAAATATTGCCGGCAGAAAGGTCGCGATTGCTGCACCCATGGGCGAAAACATCAGACGGCTCGATACGCTTGCCTTTCTCTCCTGGACACTTCCTGAACTGGTCAAGGTATTCCCGGACCTGCCACCCAGGCTGCTGATCGTGTCAGCGGGCAAACCCATGTGGCGAGGCGGTCTATCCGGCCCTGGATCGCTGTTTCTGCACGCAGATCGCCCTCTCATCAGCGAAAACCGGACCAGCCCCATCCTGCATGAACTTGTGCATGCGGCCAGCCGTAGTCGAATGGCTGACGACGAAGACTGGCTGGTGGAAAGCCTGGCCGAGTATTACGCGATGGTGTTCTTGAAACGAAGTGGCGGAATAACCCAAAGGCGTTTCGACGACGCGATCAAATGGCAGCGTAACTGGGCCAATCGCAAAGGCGGCAAACTCAGCGAACCATCGCGAGGGCCGAATACCGCACGTGCAGTGGCCAAGCTTGCCGATCTGGATCGGCGCCTGCCCGGTGGCCTGGATGCGTGGATAGCGGGTGTGCCAAAGGATAAAAAGATCGATTGCGCATCTCTCGCCAGGTTTGCCGCGAAGACGAAGACGGTGTTCTGGGGCTGCGACATAGGCGGCAGTTAACCCACGTGTGACAGGCCAACTCCACTCGATCATGACCACCTCCATTCGTCCTGCCATGGCGGCCGATACCCTCGCACTGCAGAGGTTGATCGATGAGGTGTATCGGAACGCCAACTGGTTGCCGGCTTCGGCTAACCGCGCATTGGATATCACGCTGGTGACGAAGGGCGAGCGAACGATGGTTGCAGTGAATCGAGCCGGGCGAATCATCGGCCTTGTATCGGTTTACGAAGCAGACGCATTCATTCACCACCTGTATGTCGCCGCTTCGACACATCGTCAAGGTGTCGGCGCCGCATTGCTCGATTCGCTGAAGCCATGGCTTGCGTATCCGTGGCGCCTGAAGTGCGTCTGCGCGAATACGCCGGCACTTGAGTTCTATGCCACTCGCGGCTGGGTGGTTGAGGAAGAAGGCGAAGGCGAGGAAGGGCCTTACGTTCAACTGATCAAACACGCGGACCATCGATCATGACCGATGAGCCATCGGATCTTGGCTTCAGTTACAAGGTCCGCAAGTCGGGTGATGTGGAAATCCTGCATCGCGGAAAACCTGCATCCACGCTGAGTGGTCGCGACGCCACTGATTTTGTCGTCCAGGCTGAGCGCGGAACGGCCTACCCGGCACAAGTACTGATGGCTCGTGTAACAGGCAACTACAAACACGGTAGTGAACGTGTGCTCAAGCAGAAGGTTAAGGGGCGCCTGACGAGTTGACTGTCCGGTAAACTGGAGAATCCGAACCGGCCGATGCTTGTGAATTACAGTGGATGTTCTCTCGGCGACGTTGCTGATTGCACTGGGTCAGAGAGCACTCCAGACTCGTTAGATGACTGCGATCAGGCGGTATCCAGCGCTACAACTAACCACCCGCTTCGGAACTGCCATGAAAAAGTCTCTACTCGAGTTTTATGCCCTGGCCATCTGTTTTGTGACGGTAGTATGTCTTGTCATCGCTCTCGGGATCGCAACTTACGGGGTCGTCGGGATGGCCAACCCAGAGTTCACGTTGTCAACCTGGGTCTATCCCAACATCAAACGAATGATGGATTCTGGAGTCCAGTCTGAGCGCTACTCAAGTCCAAAGCAGTGCTCGGTTCCAAGCGAGAGAGCGTCCAGACGAAGCAGAGTTAACGAGACTACGACAGGCCTCGTTCGAGGTGGCGCTTTCAAATTAGCGACGCGAAAATGCTCAATCCGTCGCGAAGTCAGCCATCGTCATACTCATCGATCTGATCGTGTTCTTCTTGCATTGGCAGATTGCCCGGCGTGCGCGGCAAAACACAGCGTGACGCTGCCATGTCCCAAACACAGGGATCTTTTCTTGCACCTGTCAACTTGGTGCCCAGTGACCCACGGACTTCAGCGCTTTGCATCGACCGAGTTACGCTGCAAGGATAGGCTGTAAGCCAATCCATTGAGAACAGTGGAAGTGGTTGATCGATTAGAGTATTTGGAGGCGGGCGGGGGCAACCTTGGTCCAGTTAAGCTGCAGGGTAGTGCTGTGAAGTTGCAGCCGAACTCGCGTTATACGGCACGCGAGAGTTCATCGCTCCTTCGGCCGCACTCGACTGACGCGGCTGTCTATAAGTGTCTGGACTTCCACTGGTACTTGACCGATAGTCGCTAACGATCGCACCAAAGTGCAGATCCGGTAAATTTTCGTCTCGCTGATGATTGAGGGGAGAACCATCATGAACCGCCTAGTCGCATCGATCGCTCTGTTTCTACCCGTCCAGTTAGCACTCGCCGATCAACATGCATTACCCGATGCTGTGACGGCTGATCCAAAGCACTACACCGTAGAGTTTGAAAACGATATCTTGCGTATCGTGAGGATCAAATATGGTCCTGGTGAAGCTTCGGTAATGCACTCGCACGACGCTAATTGTGCAATCTACCTCGCTGACGGGGCTATGCGCATGGAACTTCCCGACGGCACCTCCAGCGTGGCTCCTGCCAATGCATCAGGCACGGTTGGTTGCAACGATGCCAACGCCCATCTTCCAAGCAACGTTGGCGACACCGCCGTTGAACTTGTGCTCATTGAGATGAAGGGACGAAAGATAGCAAATTAGCTATTGAGCATTACGTATCCTCGTGACATCAAAATAGCTCGGCCTGTTTCCAGAACGCTGCGATCAACGAGCTACGCTTCTGTGCACCACGCAGCTTGCTTCGCGCGGTGTCTGACAGTTCGTTGATCGAGTCTGGACAGTAGTTGGCCAGTGCATGGCGCTTCAACCAGGCCCACAGGTACTCGACCGGATTCAGGTCCGGTGAGTAGGGTGGGAGGAACGCCACGGCCACATCACCATCAAGACCATCCAGGTATTTGTTCACCAGTCGTGATCGATGCGCCTTCAGTCCGTCCCAAATGATCAGCAGCGGTTTGCCGATCCGGCTTCGTAGCGCCCGCAGGAAGTCGACAATCTCAGGGCTCTTGATGGTTCCGGGATGCAACCGGAAGAAGAACTGCGTGAAGGTGACGCCCGCAATCATCGACAACTGCTTCCAGTTGAAGTGAAACTGGATCACCGGAGTCTGACCACGCGGTGCCCAGGTCCGCACCCGGGTGGGACGCTCGGACAAGCCAGACTCGTCGATGAAAACAATCACTCGGCCCTCGTTGATTGCTTTTTTTTAGCGCCGGCCAGGTACGTTTCTTCCACTTCGCGACCGCCTGATCGTCACGCTCTTTGGCCTGCTTCTCCGGCTTCTGGCTGGAGAACCCCATTGCCCTCAACAACCGCCACACGTGCACGTCGCTGTAGATGACTTCAAAGTGCTTCTCAATCAGCAGTCGCACCCGCTTGAGTGTCCACAAGTCCGTCGCATAACCATTGACCAGCGGCCCTTGCAGCAACATCTCGCGCAACTGGTCGAACTGCTCCGGTGACATCTGTGAAGGCCGACCGCCCTTGCTCATCACCCGTAGTGCCTCGATACCACCTTCGTTGAGGACATTCTGCCAGCGATACACCGTCTGACGCGGAGCGCCAACCAGTTCCGCGATCTTCGCCGGCTTCTCTCCCTTCTGCAGCATCCGTCCTGCACGTACACGTCGCTTCGCTGCTTCGTCCATCTTCACCACGGTGACCACGCTCCGTTAACATCTACGCAGAAACATTATCTCGCACACAGAGATAACTGTCACGTGGTATAGTAACTCTAAATAGTAGCGGCAAGTTTTGCCACAGAGCGGAAATGGGCGTTGCCTTATAACAAGCCGATGCACCGGACCACTTACTTCGTTACGCCTTTTGCTGCCGCAAAAACCGCGCCAAAGCTGCGTGGCCGGTGAGCGGCAGCGTTATGCGTCCTCGGCCTCGCGCGCGTGATTGAACTTCGAGAGATTACGCCGGAGAACTACGCGCAAGCACTGGAACTCTCTGTTCGCTTTGAACAAGATGTTTTTGTCGCAGGAATCACCAAGTCTTTGGCAGAGGCATACGTGTGGCGAGAGAGCATTTTCAGGCTCGCCTTCGATGGTGATGTTGTGGTGGGATACTTGCTTGTGTTCCCGTTTGAGCGAGAGACAAAGAGCATTGTTAACATCGTCCGACTCATGATCGACGCGAGGTATCAGGGAAAAGGCTTGGGAGGTGATCTTCTGAGAGCTGCAATCGTCTGGGTATCGGGATTTCAACCACGGCCACGTACGATCAGAATCTCAACGATGGCCGATAACACGGTGGCACTTTCACTCTATAGATCACTTGGCTTTCATGAGGCGGGAATCGAAGATGGAGAAATTGCGTTATGTTGCCGAAAAACATCCATGGAAATCGTCGTCCTCAGGCAAGGAAAACCAAAGATCGCCGATAGTCGCGAAGTGGTGAGTGCATTTGAGTTCGGTCATTGGGTCGACGCTTACTCAATTGCCGGGATAGACAACTCGCACCCACCTCCAGTCGATTCAGTTTCCAAAGCCAACACCTGCAAATACGTAGTTTGTAGTGATCTGCCGCGGGCCATTGAATCCGTGGCGGCGCTGCTGGTCCGATGCGCCGTAGAACAGGATCCTCTATTCCGCGAGTGTGAGATGCCGTATACGAAGTGGCGTGTACTCAAGCTGCCGGTTGCCGCTTGGTCCATTGCCTTTCGTTTCCTTCACATACTTGGTTTTAGTCGTGAAGTCGAGTCATTCAAAGAGGCGAGAGAGCGCGCCGGTTGCTGCGTTGCTCGCCTGAACATCCTGGCTCAAGAGCACGAGTCCGTTCTTCTTGTGGGTCATGGCGCCTTAAATTGGCTGATTTCCAGAAAGCTCATCCAGGGTGGTTGGGTTGCTCAACGTCGTGCCTCGGGTGGTTACTGGAGCTATGTTGTCTTTCATCGCGGCGCAACATAACAAAGCAGCCGCAGTGGACTCACTTCGTGTTCACGCCTTTGTCGCCGCCAAAAGCCACGCCCTCTCTGCGGGCCGCTGAGGTGCGGCGTGAGACCGTAATAGGAAAGGTAGTGGAACGACAAAGGTTCAAATCCAAAGTAGATGCATGGTTATTGGTGATCTTGATTTTATCGGTGTTCGCAACACTCGCTGCGGCGTTCACTATTACTTATCTCTCTCTTTCCAATCTATTGATCGCAACGCCAATTCTATTGCTTGGAGCAGGACTCCCTCTGTGGCTTCTACTCCAAACCCATTACACATTCACTGGCCCACAGCTAGTGGTTCAGTCCGGTCCGTTCAAATGGAAAATTCAAGTCTCAGACGTTCGGTCGGTCGACCCTACGCGAAATCCGCTTTCTAGCCCGGCGCTTTCTCTTGATCGGCTTCAAATTGACTATGGTTCGGGCAAGACGATTTTGGTTTCTCCAACAGACAAGGAAGGTTCCTGGAATGTATACAGAAGTTCAAGTCCGATTCTGTTTAACCGCTGCATCGGGCCACTTGCTTGTCGCGCCTTTTTGCTGCGGCGAAAGGTGCGCCAAAGCTGCGTGTCCGGTGAGCGGCGGCGTTAGAGCTCATAGTGGGAGATCGCAATGAACTTTGACGAAGAGAAGATTGACCGCACTGTCCTTGCGCTCCTCTACTTAACGCTCCACGACGAGAATCGCGCTTGGAAGTCCTTCGACTGGGACGTGATGAACCGGCTGCACGAAAAGGGACTCATCTTCGATCCTGTGAGCAAAGCCAAGTCGGTGGCACTCACAGAAGAAGGCTTGGCGGAATCGAAGCGCCTATTCCAGGAACTCTTTGGAAAACCGTAGCACCGTGCTGCCCGAGATGAAAGGTTGAGCTCTCACTTTAGTTCCAGCGGACGCGAGTCAGCATAAGTGGTCTGCCTGTATTGGTGTCGCTGCAGATGCGGTGTCGCGCGCGCTGCTCAATATGGGGTTATGTGCCCGGATCGCTGTTCCGCTCCAACTAGCTAGACTAGAAACCACTCGTCAGGAGCGCTGAGGAGGTGAACCTCGTGACAGAGTCTTCCTGTTGTTGCAAACGGGTCCGGAGACGGCGCACTGCAACCAAGCGCGCTGGCTGACAATCCTCACCAATGCACGTGAAACTCGTTTCAACAATCGTCAAGTACATCTGGGCATCACCAGCAACAGCCTTCGGAATAAGTGTCGGCTGCGTCGCCGTCCTGCTGGGAGCGAAGGTCAGCATGTTCAAAGGCGTGCTGGAGATATCTCTTCGTCCTCGAAGCACACGCGTGACCCAAGCATTGGCGCGGTTGCCCTATGCAGCCATCTCCTTCGGACATGTAGTGATCGCTCAAAGTGAGGAATGCCAATCCTTGCTTCGAACACACGAAAGGGTGCACGTCGCTCAATATGAAAAATGGGGTCCACTGTTCTTTATCGCCTATCCCATGGAAAGCGTGCTGCAGCGGTTGCGGGGAAAACATCCCTATCTCGACAATCGCTTTGAGGTGTCTGCTCGATCAGTTGCCGCACAGTGCAAGGAACATCATGTGTCGTGACAGTCGTTAAAAGGCGAGTGAAGAAAGAGTTTCCCATTCACGAACGAGAGGGATGAACATGTCGTACAAGGGCTCCTGCATGTGCAGATCAATAGAGTTTTCCTTTACGGGCCGCCCCAGGTTCATCAAGGAGTGTGTGTGCGAATCCTGCCGTATCGCGCATGGCGCATCGGCTGTCGGGTGGGTGGGTGTCAAAACGTCGCAGTTCAAACTGGATCTTGGTGAATCGTTACTACGCTGGTACCGCTCAAGTGCGGAATCGGAGAGGGGTTTTTGTACCGATTGTGGAACCCGCATCCTGTTCCGGTCCAGCAAGTGGCCGAATGAAATTCATATGGCATTGGCGTGCATTTCCACGCCACACGACCTCACCTCGACTGGTGTAAGTTTTTCCAGGGAAATGCCAGTGTGGACGGTGTTGGGGCCACAGAAGGACACCTGACGATGGAAGTACCAAGCTCACTATGACATCGCGAGGTGTAGATGAAGCCCTTCACCAGTGTTGAAGTTGCAGAAAAATTCGATGCGTAACCTCCGGAAGTGCGCCGGAAACTCATGGTCCTCAGAGAACTCATCTTCAAGGCAGCTGTTGCAACGAAAGGTGTTGGGGAACTCGAGGAATCGCTGAAGTGGGGTGAGCCCGCATTCACACCGAGGAACAAGAGCGGCTGTGCAGTTCGTATCGACGTGAAGAAGAAGGACCCTTCGTTCTACGCGATGTACTTTCTTTGCCAGACCAATCTTCTCGAGACCTTCAGAGCCGTGTTTCCGAATGACTTCGTGTTCGAGGGTAATCGAGCGCTGGTGTTTTCGCTGGACGACCTGGTTCCAACAGATGCATTGGCGGAGTGCGTTGCTGCGTCGTTTACCTATCATCTGAAGAAGTCGAGTGCTGAGTCTGTTGTCCAAAAAAAGAAGTGATGCGTTGAGAGGGCGAAAAAGAGCGGAGGCTCTAATAGAAGGTCGAAAGTCGAAAGTCGATCTCTTCGAAGCGGGCAACAACGCACCAGCATAGAAGGACAGTGCAACGGGCGACGTCCTCTATTCGGATACGAGGCATAGCGCATCCTCGCCCGGCTCGGCCCTGTCCTAAGTGCGGCGCCCAGTACTATCCAGAAGGTTACGCCGAGTGCTGGCGGTGTGGATCTATTGGCAGTGGTGATTTGCCTTACGCATCGAACGAGCCACAGAACTGATTCCATAAGTACCTGACAGGATGTTCGGGTGCTTCACCTTGCCTGACACCTCGTTATACTCCCGTGTCTAACAGGGAGAACGTCATGTCCGCACTCGAGAATTTCCGTACTGAAACCCGCGCTTGGCTGGCTGCTAATTGTCCGCCGGGAGCACGTGGTCCGGGGCCGGTTTCCAACGGCAGCACAAAGATCAAAATCAAGGACAAGGACACCCTCCTCTGGCTGGAGCGCATGATCGAGCGAGGCTGGACAGTCCCGCACTGGCCGAAGGAATACGGCGGTGGTGGACTGTCAAAGGATGAGTACGTTGTCGTGCTGGAAGAGATGCGACGTATTCATGCGCGTCCCGCGCTGTCGAGTTTTGGTACCAGCATGATTGGTCCGACCCTGCTGGAGTTCGGTACCGAAGAGCAGAAAAAGCGGCACCTGCCACGTATCGCACGAGCAGAAGTGGAGTGGTGTCAGGGTTACAGTGAGCCAGGTTCCGGTAGCGATCTCGCTAGCTTGCGCACCCGTGCGGACGATCAAGGTGACCACTACCTTATCAATGGCTCCAAGATCTGGACTTCGGGCGCGCACAACGCCGACTGGATGTTCTGTCTTGTTCGCACCGATGCGAATGCGCCCAAGCAGAAAGGCATCAGCTTTGTCCTGCTGCCGATGGATCAGCCTGGTATCACCATCAAACCCATTCGCCTCCTCAGCGGTGAATCCCCATTCAACCAGGTGTTCCTCGATAATGCGATCGCGCGCAAGGACGATCTTGTTGGGCGTTTGAATGATGGCTGGACGGTGGGCAAGCGGCTGTTGCAACACGAACGCAGTGGGATGGAGTCTCTGGTCTCCGGTGGTGCGGGAACCGAAGCCGACAGTCTCGTTGGGCAGGCGCGCAAGTCGTTTGGTGTGCGAGATGAGCGAATTGCAGACGCTGACTTTCGGCAGAAACTGCTGGCTTATGAAATGCGCAATCGAGCCTATCGGTTGTCACAGCGCCGAGCCGTGCAGGAATCAGATGGTGGTACACCCGGCGCCGTGACCTCGATCTTCAAGGTCTGTGGTTCTGAACTGCAACAGCAGCATCACGACCTGCAGCTCGAAATGCGTGGCCCGCTGGCGTACGTCCCCGGTGATCCGGATGTGAACCTCTGGCTCTTTCATCGTGCAGCCAGCATCTACAGCGGCAGCAACGAAGTGCAGCGAAACATCCTGGCCAAGCGGGTGCTTGGGCTGCCGGACTGACAAACTGAAGGTTCCTGTGGCGCGCCCGCGAAGGCGCGCGCACCTATCCCGTCTTCTTGAGTTCCTCGCGAATAATGCGCCGGAGCTTCTTTTCCAGTAGCTGGTCCGCGCCCCTCACTTTTTCCAGCAAAGCGTTGTTGATCAGGGTCTGATAGTTGCCGCCGCCGGCTGCCTCAACCAGATTCTTGTAGTGGTCGATAATTTCCTGATCCAATCGAATAGTGATGCGAACTTTCCCGGCATCTGTCTGCACAACAGCGCCACGTTTGCCTTTGCTGAACTCGCCGGTCATGTCAGATACCCTCGAAATAGTCGAGTATTTCAGTTTTGGTCGCACGTCGAGCGCTGATTACGCGAATCAAATTGCCACCTTGCTCGGCATGTACCACGAAAAGTACATTCGACTCAGGCCCCACACCCAGTGTTCTGAAGCGATATTCGTGATGGCCCGTATCCGGTACCGTCAGTGCTTGCTCATCTTCCAGGGCGATGACGGCGTCAGCGAAGCTGACGCCGTGTTTCCGGAGATTCGCCAGCGACTTTACTGGGTCCCACTCGTATCGTACCGCCATGATATGTACATCGTATGCACGATGCAACATAGTAGGTCAGGTTGAAAAGACAGGCGTGCGTCATTGGCACCGCCCGTTGTAGGAAGTTTAAGTCGGCTTACAAGTGTTTTGCGCAAGACCTCGATCACGACACCAACACCGCCTTGCCGATAACTTCCCGATTGACGATGTGACGCAGCGCCTGCGTCGTCTGCTCGAGCGGCAGTTTGTGCGACACGTAAGGTTTGATCTTGCCGGTCGCCAGCCAATCCACTAGCACGGCGTTGTTGCGTGCGGCCCATGCTGGATCGTTTTTCATTAACGCACCGACGGTATAACCGATGATCTCTGCGTCCTTGATGAGCAGATGGTTGGTCTTGGCGAGCCCTGGTCTGCCGCCCACAAAGCCGACGATGAGAATGCGTCCGAATGGTGCAATGCAGCGCATCGATTCGTCGAACACATCTGCGCCGACAGGGTCATAGATGACGTCAGCACCGCGATCGCCGGTGAGTGCTTTCACCTCCTCGCGAAAACCGTTCGTGTAATTGATGAGGTGGTCAGCACCCAGTTGTTTGGCGATTGCGAGCTTCGCTTCGGTGCTTGCTGTGGCGATTACTTTTGCACCCATCAGCTTGCCCACATCGACAGCAGCCAGCCCTACGCCACCGGCGGCGCCATGCACGAGCAGGGTTTCGCCGGGCTGCAGACGCGCACGCTGCAAACCGTAGTAAGCCGTGTGGTAGTTGCCTCGAAATGCCGCTGCGGCGACGAGGTCGATACCGGCCGGTAACTTCGTCACTCGTGATGCGGGTGTGAGCACCGTCTCCACACAGCCACCCGGTGTCAGCACGAGGTCACCTGGCGCGAAGCCTTGCACGCCGGCGCCAACGTCGGTGACTACACCAGCGCCTTCACCACCGACGATAAACGGTAGTGTTGGCTTTACCTGGTACTCGCCCTGCGACATCAAAACATCGGTAAATGCGACGCCTCGAGCCTTGATGTCGATACGTAGCTCGCCAGGGCCAGGTTTGCCTGGGGCAGGAATCTCTCGTACGACAAGATTGTCGATACCCGTGAGCTGTTCGCAGTAGACGGCTTTCATTGATCGATCATCCTCAAAGTAAAAAGCTATTGTGCCACCACAGCCGGTCGATGCTGCGAGATCATGAGTGGGTAAAGTACCGAGCATTGCCGTCGTGAGCGGCTAAAGTATCGGGCGTTGCAGTCGTGAGCCAACAATGAGAGGGCAATGCGAGTGACGAAAGGTGCAACCCTGCTCATAGGGTTATTGGCAGCAGCGCCATCCATCGCTGATGTCAGCGAGACGTTTGACCTTGAGACCTACGAGGTCGACCAGCGCGCTGGCGAGACACTGCTCGCAGCAATCAACCGACATAGCCCGGTGCGCCAAAACGGGCGCATATTCCATGGTCACACGAAGTGGAATGTCCGCTGGAATTTCTGGTGGGACACAAACGCAGCGGGACAGTGCACGATAACGGAAGTGAAGACCACGCTCTCGGTGCATATGCAGCTTCCGGAGCTGGACGAAAGCACGACCGAGGGACGCTCCGAGTTTGATGGTTACCTGCCGGAGTTGAGGGAGCATGAAGAGGGGCATCACCATATCGCAGCCCAGGCGGCCCGACGTATCGATCAGGCCATCAAGACCCTGCAACCCATGCGAAGTTGTCAGGCGCTCGAAGCCGAAGCGAACCGACGTGGCTACGAGATTCTGAAAGCGGCCGTGTCCGAAGAAGACGAATACGATATCGACACCAAGCATGGCTGCACACAAGGAGCGTGCTTGTAGTGGTTGGCCGGTGATTGGCGTGCGGTTGGCAGTCGTTGGGAGCGGTTTGTTAAGGTTTTTTCTTCTTCGCCGCCAGTTCGATTCCAGCCTGTCGGGACTGTTCGACGATCTTCTCCCTTGCGGATATCCCTGGCTTCTCTGGCAGATAACGAAGCGCTATCGGCTGGCCTTCTGCATAGCCCTCGTACTCGTCCCAGCTCAACGTCATCGTGTGTTTGTAATTCTGGCCTCCTACGCAATAGTCGTAGCGCAGGAATGGTCGGCGTCGCTTGCCCCAGCGCTTCCAGCGACGCGTGATCGTGCCTGTGACGGGTAGTCCACGTTGGGAGAGTTCGTAGACCTGTCGGGCGCGCTGATAACCGTTCCACAATGACAGACCAACCAGAGCCCCGAAGGCTAGAATGAAGAGCAGAATTCCCATGATGGGCGATCCTCCTGAAATGCTGACCTATTACGCTGGTAGAGCGTCCTACTATGACGATGTCTACCTTAAACCGGAACGTGCGGCGGACATGAACTGGCTGCGCCAACATTTGCCCAAACGATTGGCCGGTCGATCCATCGTCGAAGTCGCGTGTGGCACGGGTTACTGGACTCAGCACCTGGCGCCAGTTGCGTCGCGAATGGTTGCATTGGATCTCACACCCGAACCACTTGCGCTGGCGAGAGCGCGTCCCGGAGTGGAACTCGTCGAGTTTCATCAAGTGGATGCGTACAGCCTGCCTGCGAACTTCAGCGCATTCGACGGAGCGTTCGCGGGCCTGTGGTTTTCGCATGTGCCGATCGGCAGGCGATCTGAGTTTCTCTGCGGGCTACACGCCTGCCTGGCAGCGGATGCTCGCGTTGTGTTCATCGATAACTCCCTGATCCAAACCAGAGAACACCCACTCGTCGAAACCGATTCGGACGGGAATACCTATCAATTTCGACCGTTGCGCGACGGATCCACGCACCGAGTGCTGAAGAACTTTCTATCAGAGGTGGAATTGCGCGCCACCATCGGTTCGTGGGCTCGGCACATCGTCTATACCGAGCTTGAGAACTTCTGGGTGCTGGAATATGAACTCGCCGGCCCAGTGGAATGAGGCGGGATGAGGAGGGGTAGCGATGCAATTGCTCGGGGTCTGTGGAAGTCTTCGTGGTAGCTCCACCAATTCGAGATTGCTTGAAGCCGCCACTCGTTTGTTGCCGGTCGGGGTCGACCTGCATCTCACCACGCTGGTAGGTCGATTGCCGTTGTTCAATCCGGATATCAGCGTCGATTCCTCTGAGGTAGTACTCGACTGGGTCCAGGAAATGCGCAGTGCCGACGGCTTGATCATCTCGACACCAGAATATGCGCGTGGTTATCCGGGTGCGCTCAAGAACGCGCTGGATTGGCTGGTGGATACCGATGCTTTTGTCGCCAAGCCATTCATCACGCTGTCAGCGAGTGCACGATCGACGATTGGTCGCGATACGCTAATCACCGTAATCGAGACCATGTCAGGGGTGCACGTTGTGGAAGCATCCATCACCGTCAACCTGCTCGGCACACAAACCGACGTCACATCGATCATCAACTCCCGTGAACATGCGCCCAGAATCACCGATGCCATTGATCAATTGGTTTCTGTAATACGAGCGCGAACTAACGACCAGAGGTAACGAGCATGCCGGTAAACCCGAACGCTTCGATTGAAATCACTGCCTTTGCCTGGGTGCCACCATTTGCAGAAGGATTTGTGCGCGATCTGCGAGCGCGTTGGGCGTGTGAAGAAATGGGTCTGGACTATGCGGAGCGACTGATTGATGTGACCAGTCCTCGACCAGCGAGTTATCTGCGTGAACAGCCCTGGGGTCAGGTTCCGGTGTTGAAGGATCAGGGCATAGAGTGGTTTGAAAGTGGCGCGATCCTATTGCATCTCGGTGAAAAAGACGCGCGTCTGTTGCCGCTCGATCTGCAGGGTCGTGCACGCGCCATCAGCTGGTTGTTTGCAGCGCTCAATACCATTGAGCCGCGCGTCATGGAATTCGCCACCATCAACGTCTTTGCAAAAGAGGAGACGTGGGCAATACAGCGGCGGCCCAGCCTGCTGACATTCATTGGTGTTCGACTGGATGGGCTGGCTGATGCGTTGGGAGAGAAGACGTTTCTGGCTGGAGAATTCAGTGTTGCCGACATCGCGATGGCGACAGTGTTGAAGGAACTGCAGGACACTAGCCTGGTCTCCAGTCGCCTTCGTCTGTCGGCTTATCTGGATCGTTGTCTTGCTCGTCCGGCCTATCAGCGTGCGTTGGACGCGCAGATTGAGGTATTCAGAAGAACCTCGGCTGAGGGAGCGTAAGACAGGAGTGATCGCGCGGCTAGGGAAGCTCTGAACAAGCAGAGGATACTTAGAACCAGGCGAGCAGACCGAGAACGAGAATCCCAACGAGCGCGACCAGGCTGATGCCGAAAGCAATCGATCGCATCGTCTTCAGGTTTGCGTAGTAACAGGTCATGTGGCCAAGTCGCGCACCGATGTAAGTCATGGTCAACCCGTTCAACCATTCAGGATTCGCTCTGGCAGCCAATGCAAACAACGTCAGTACCACAAATCCGGCGAGCGTTTCGTTGGTGTTGGCATGGGCGCGGTGGACTCGAAACAGCAGCGAACCGTGGTCGGGAAGGACCGGCGCGCCGGGTGGATGCTTTGCACCAATGCTGACGACATCAGAAATCAAGACCTGCACAACCAATAACCCGCCAATGAGGCCGAAGGAAAGCACCGTCCAGTCGTAGTCGATCAGCCACGTGTTCACGTCCCGCTCCTCGTATTCACGTCCCGCTCCTTGCACAGCGTATGCCCAGATGATTGGTGCTGGTATTGACGTCGCCTTTGCCGCGAGTACCCACCTGATAACGTGAGCAATATTGGCTTGTGCACAGAAACGAACCACCCCGATGAACCCTTTTGGCGATGCCTGGCTCATCCGGATCGAATGAAGACGCAGGTCCTGTTGGGTCGTTTGTCGGCGATTTGGCAGCAGCCAGTTGCTGGTAGTAGTCCGGCCGATACCAGTCACTTATCCACTCCCACACATTGCCGGCCATGTCGTAGAGACCGTAGCCGTTGGCGGGAAATTGAGCCACGGGCGCGGTCGAGACGTAACCGTCATCACTTGAATTGCGATCCGGAAAATGACCCTGGAAACTGTTGGTCATCCAGCGACCATTGGGCTGGAATTCATCTCCCCAGGGATATCGTTTGCCGTTGAGTCCCCCGCGAGCTGCGAACTCCCATTCTGCTTCGGTAGGCAGACGCCTGTTGCGCGATGCGCAAAAGGCTACTGCGTCTGCGAAAGCAACATGCACCACCGGATGTTGCTCTCGACCAGCAATGGAGCTGGCAGGCCCTTCCGGATGACGCCAGTCTGCTCCTTTCATCCAGGCCCACCACCGGCCGGAGTGATCAAGCGGCACCGCTGCGGTCGGCGGTGTGAAGACAGCGGAGCCTGGCGCGAGCATTTCCTTGGCAATGCCGGGGAAATCTTTCGCAGACAACGGCTGTTCAGCCAGCGTGACGTACTTGCTGGAGGCGACAAACTTCGCGAACTCGGCGTTGGTGACTTCGGTTCTGTCGATCCAGAAGCCATCCAGGTGCACTCGATGAATGGGTCTTGAATCCTGGGTCGCCAGCATCCCCACCACGTTGTCGTCATGGCCCAATGGCGCGGCGGCTCCCATATCGAACTCGCCACTGGCGATCCAGACCATATCGTTCGTGTCGGCGCGG
>JAYSTS010000414.1:0-3707 GCA_043719475.1 Gammaproteobacteria bacterium
ACTTTTTCAAGAGTCGGCACGGTAACGCCTTTGCCTCGGTACACGGCCTCTCCACCAATCGGCCAATGGTAGGCCGCGTCCAGAGACTGCACGCTTGCATGAGACATTTCTCGCAGCCGCCCTGTGCCATCTGTCGTTCGATGCACCGAGTCGTCGTGCATCAACACCAGAACGCCATCCTGGGTTGCATGCACATCCATTTCCAGCGCATCGACACCCAGCTGATCGGCATACACAAACGCAAGCATCGTGTTACCGGGGCGCAGTCCGTCACCGCCTTGATGCGCAATCACCATGGGCAGGGGCACATCGAAATAGTTCGTCGGTTCGCGTGGTGTACTACCCAATGAGCTAAACAGCAGAATCAGCAGAAGCATGATGCCCATCAGCATCCAGTTTCGTTGTCGAACGTTCATCGCGATGCTGACAACTCCTCACGGCCAACTCCACTCATCGCGGAAGTTTCACGGCTGACGGCGCACGAGTGGAACCACGTTGCCCGATCGCTTGTTGTAAATCCGCCGTTCCCCGGGCGTACGCTCAAGACTGATTTTACCGATGTCATGAAAAATCAGCTCAAGGGCCAGTTCATGCGAATCACTGCGTAGTAGAAGTGTATGCCCCGCCAATCGCCAATCGCCATAACCCAAGTCACTGGAACCGTACGTTCCAGACGCAAGACCACCGTCCAGATGAAGCGTTCGCTTTTCTGCCGCTGGATTCTCCTGGTCTTCGCAGATCCACAGACCCGGCAACTGCAAGCGAGCCAGCCACCGTTCACGTTCGGCGCGCATCTTTCGAACCCACGCAATGACAACAACAGCGACCAGGAATACGAAAAACACCATGACTACACCTCACACCAGCCAACGTCGTTGCATTGAAATCACCTCACCATCGATGCGGTTCGGTAAATCGCTTTCGATCTCATTGAGAATCTGCTCAATCACGGACGCAGACGACGCTGTGACAACAAAGGCGAATGCCGCGAGATCATGAATGTCCTGATGATCGAATTCGCACACGGCGACCTGAGTGTTGCGTCCAACCCGTTCGCGAATGCCGCCCAGACGGCTGCGCTTTTCTTTCAACGAACGACATCCGGACAAGCGGATCAATACTTCAAGCAGCGCGATCTTCACTTGTGCGGTGCCAGGAATTCCCGTTTCGTCATGCTGTAAAAAACCGTATCGAGACCATGCCGTTGCTGGCGCCGATCAAACGACATGCCGAGCCGTTGCAGAACCTTTACCGACCGCTGATTGGGCGTATCCGTGGAAGCGATGATCCGCTCGAAATCACACTGGGTGAAACCATGGGCAAGCACACGTCGTGCGGCTTCTGTACCCAGTCCCTTGCTCCAGAAATCCGGGTGCATGCCATACAGAAGTTCTGTTTCACCACCTGCTTCAAAAGCACGATGTCCACAGAAGCCGACGATCTTCTCAGGTGCTTCGACGGTGCGAACGCCAAAGAACCCGGAACCATGTGCGCCATGAAACTCGACACTGCTGGTGATGATGCCGTGTACCGCTTCGAGTGGCAGGACACGGTTCTCCCATAAATATCGGCGCACTTCCTTGTTGGTCCAGAGTTGATGCAGCGCGTCGGCATCGTCCTGTGCGATCGGTCGCAACACGAGTCGTACCGTACTCAGTTCGCCCATGTTTTTATCCCAACCCTTCCTTGCTTCGAGTTTGCCACAGACATCCTCATAAGCGAACATGCGTCTCCCCACCCGATTGCCCCTCCCCACTTCCTGGATCCACGAGGTACACCATGCGTTTCAGTTTCTGGCCCAATCCATCACAGCCCTTTGGTGAAGTCCTGGCGTTGGCTCGCCATGTGGAATCAACCGGCTGGGACGGCCTGTGGTACGCCGATCACTTCATGCCCAATGCAGCCGACACCACAGCAGCGTGGCCGGAAGCCTGGACCACGCTCTCGGCGATCGGCGCGATAGTGCCGAGACTGCGCATCGGCACGCTCGTGACCGGTAATACCTATCGACATCCCGCCGTGCTTGCGAAGATGGCCTCAACGCTTGACCACATCACGGCAGGTCGCGTGGTGCTTGGACTGGGTAGCGGCTGGCAGGAAAACGAGCACCAGCAGTACGGTTTACCCTTTTACACCGTTGCCGAACGACTGCAGCGACTGGATGAAGCCTGTGCGGTCATCAAGGCTCTCTATACGCAGACGACTGCGAACTTCGAAGGTCGCTTCTATCAACTGAAGAATGCGAGCCTCGAACCCAAGCCGGTTCAACAGCCATTGCCGCTGCTGATCGGTGGGGGCGGCGAGCAGGTGACCCTGAAGATCACGGCGAAGTGGGCCGATGAATGGAACGTCTGGGGCACACCGACAACCCTGAAACAGAAGATGGCGATCCTGGATGGTCACTGCAAGACGATTGGTCGCGACCCGAGGTCCATCCAACGCAGCGCCGTCGCACTTCTGTTCATGAGCGACGATGCGGCTTATCTGGAACGCATGCGCGGAACCAAGATGCAGCAAGCCACCATCATCGGTACGCCCGAAGAAGTCGCAGCAACCGTGGCGGAATATGCCGCACTGGGTGTTGATGAGTTGATCGTCCCTGACTTCACGCTCGGTCCGCGCGACCAGAAAATTGCCACACTCAATCGGTTCATCCGCGAGGTGGCCAAGCGATGACACAACAAGTCAGCGCACCGGTACCTGCAGCGACAGTCCTGATGTTGCGTCAGCGCGAGTCGATGGAAGTTTTCATGGTGGTGCGCCACCACCAGATCGACTTCGCCTCAGGCGCTCTGGTGTTTCCTGGTGGCAAAGCCGACCCTGCCGATTTCGACCCGGCACTTGCAGACCATCTCGACTCGGCCCATGCCGATCCGGCCATGCGGGCGATGCAAGTCGCAGCCATCAGGGAGTCATTCGAAGAATGTGGTGTCCTGCTGGCACGTGCAGAAGGGCAGCGAGAACTGATCAATGGCGCAAGACTCGCCACTCTCGAGCCCTATCAGAAGCAACTTAACGATGGGGCGATCAGCATCACCGAGTTTCTGGTGCGGGAAAAACTGCATCTGGCTTGTGATCAACTGCATCACTTCGCACACTGGATTACCCCATCGATGCTACCCAAGCGCTTCGATACTCACTTCTTCCTGGCGGTTGCTCCCGAGGATCACCTGGCGGTTCACGATGGTCACGAAAATGTCGACAGTGTGTGGATCAAGCCCGCTGATGCGGTAACCGCAGCCCACGAGGGTCGTCGCACGATCATTTATCCGACCCTGCGCAACGTGGAACGGCTGGCGAAGTTCTCAACACCCGAACAGGCGCTGGCGAATTGCAGGCAGCAAGCGGTTGTGCCGATCGAGCCATGGAATGTAAAGCGCGACGATGGTGTTTGGCTGTGCATTCCGACGAATGCGGGCTACGACATCTGCGCAGAAAAAATGCCAGCGCGGGGCTGAGTCGGTATTCGGCTAGATCGCTCGGGTTTTTGTCGACCGGTGACATCTCTTGTGTGCGGTCTCCCGACCGCGATGGCTGGGGGCATCGAAGATCGCGATCAGGAGATCGCTCCCACAGACATTGGGTATCGTGACTTTGTGGTCTCCTGGTGGTGGTCTCTTGGATCGGGTCGGGGTAACGGGATTGCGCCCGTCACCCCTCCCACACCACCGGACATGCGGACCCGCATCCGGCGGTTGGACTCATCG
>JAYSTS010000415.1:0-28231 GCA_043719475.1 Gammaproteobacteria bacterium
GAGAGATCGCGATCAGGAGATCGCTCCCACAACTTTTCCAGATCGGGAGATCTCCCAGATCGCGGTCAGGAGACCGCTCCCACAAGAGACCACAAAGTCACGATACCCAATGTCTCCCACAAGAGACCACAAAGTCACGATAGCCAAAGTCTGTGGGAGCGATCTCCTGAGCGCGATTTTTGTAACGGTCCATGCCGAAAATCGGCACAGGATGAATCGTCAGACTGCGCTTACGTTGTGCGCCTGCAGCGTTACCGATTATTGTCGAATCAAGGTTAGGCAGGAACAAACAACATCGCGGGTTCTTCCAACAGAGACTTGATCACCTGAATCATTGACGCCGCATCGAACCCGTCGATGAACCGGTGATCGAAGGATGACGAGAGGTTCATCATCAACCGGATTTCCACACGACCGTCGATCACCATGGGTCGTTGCACAGCCTTGTTTACACCGATGATGCTCATCTCCGGCGCGTTTATGACGGGTGTGCTGACGATACCGCCCAGTTTACCGAGACTGGTCAATGTAATCGTCGAGCCCATGAGATCGTCACGGGTTGCAGTGCCGTCACGGGCCTTGGTTGCGGCCAAGGTTATGCTTGCCGCGAGTGCGTCGACTGCGAGCCGATCCGCGTTTTTTACCACAGGTACTTTCAGACCATCAGTGGTCTGTGTTGCGATACCCAGATGAACACTGGTGTAGCGCCGTAACACGCCTTGTTGTGCATCATGCAAGGCGTTGCACTGCGGAAATTGCTTGAGGGCTTGGCAGAGAGCAAGGCCAATGAAGGGTAACAACGTCAGACGGTCGTGACCCGGTCGTTCATTGAGCTTCGAGCGCAGTCGTTCCAGCGACGTGACATCGACTTCTTCGACGTAGGCAAAGTGGGGGATCTCGCGTTTTGAAGCCTGCAAGCGTTCGGCAATGAGACGGCGGACACCGATAATGCGCACCTCGGTGAATTCACCGGTCGATGGGCTCGATGCCGGCCGCGTCGTATCTTGTTTTACTGCCGACCTGGATAGTGTGGTGGCCTGCGTGGTGGCCTGCGTGGTGGATAGTGTCTCCAGATCCTTGCGCAAAATTCGGCCGCGTGGCCCGGATCCCTGAACGGCTGCGAGATCGATATCCAGTTCGAGTGCATGCCGCCGCAGGGCAGGAGAGGCCAGTACGCGCACGCTTGCGGGATTGGAGGAGGTCCTTAGGTTCACTTCAGTGACAGGCTCGTGCACAGCCTGTCCGGGAGGCTCAGCTTTGGTATTGTCTGATGGTGATTGAGCCGGCGCCGGCATCGGCGAACCTTGCGCGGGCGCTCTGATACCCGGTCTATTAACGTCAGTCTCAATCGCAATCAGTTCGGTGCCGACGATCACCATGTCGCCCGGTTGACCACTGGTTCGCAGCACACGCCCACTGGCAGGCGCAGGCACTTCGATATTGGCTTTGTCGGTCATCACGTCGACGACGATCTGACCTTCAGTGACGACGTCACCCGGTTTGACAAACCACTCAATGATCTCTGCCTCGACCGTGCCTTCGCCAAGATCCGGAAGTTTGAAGATGTATTCGCTCATGACATCTCCAGAATCTGTTCCAGTGCAGCAGCCACACGTTTTTTACCTGGGAAATAGTCCCACTCGAAGGCGTGCGGATAAGGAGTGTCCCAGCCGGTGACCCGCAGGATCGGCGCCTGGAGACTGTAGAAACACTCTTCCTGGACAGTTGCAGCGAGCTCCGCGCCGTAACCGCTGAAGCGGGTGGCCTCGTGGACAACCACACAGCGGCCGGTTTTTTCGACACTTTGAACGATGGTTGGCACATCCAGCGGCGAGAGCGTTCGCAGATCGATGATCTCCGCGTCTACCTCGGCGTGCGCTGCTGCGGCCTGACAGACGTGCACCATGGTGCCGTAACACAGTACCGTCACATCTTCACCCGCTCGCACGATTTCTGCCCGACCAATGGGAATGGTGTAGTAGTCGCTTGGCACCTCACCTTTGGCGTGAGTGCTCCACGGCACGGCGGGTTTGTCGGGATCACCGTCGAAGGGACCGTTATAGATTCGCTTGGGTTCGAAGAAAATGATCGGGTCATCATCTTCAATTGATGAGATCAGTAGTCCTTTTGCATCATACGGATTGGAAGGCATGACCACCTTCACCCCACACACGTGGGTGAAGATGCCTTCCGGACTTTGCGAGTGCGTTTGCCCACCGCGTATGCCACCGCCACACGGTGTACGAATGGTGACCGGTGCGAAGAAGTCACCAGCCGTGCGATAACGCAGTCGGGCCAGTTCGCTGATGATCTGATCACAACCTGGATAGATGTAGTCCGCAAACTGGATTTCGGCGACCGGGCGCAGACCGTTCACGCCCATACCGATGGCAGAGCCGATGATGCCACCCTCGGCGATGGGCGCGTCGATCACACGATGTTCGCCGTATTTGCGTTGCAGTCCGTCGGTACAGCGGAACACGCCGCCAAAGTAGCCGATGTCCTGACCGATCAACACGACGTTCGGGTCGCGCGCCAGCATGATGTCCATTGCCGAGTTGATGGCCTGTACCATGTTCATGCGCGGCATGTCAGTGGCCCTCTCGTTCGTCGAAAGCGAGCATCTGTTCACGTTGTGTTATCAGGTGCGCTGGCATGTCAGCGTAGACGTCTTCAAAGAGTTCGTTCCTGTCAAGGAATGGCCCTTCGGCCATGGTGCCGTTGGAGATGGCTTGTTGCCACTCTGAGTCAACCTGTCGTTGCACGTCTTCGATCAGCGAAGCGTGCTGTGTCTGCGACCACTGACCGAATTTCGTGAGATGAACCTTGAGTCGTTCCACCGGATCGCCGTAGGGCCATTTTTCCGGTTCATTCTTCGGGCGATAACGTGAAGGATCATCACTGGTCGAGTGTGCATCGACACGATAGGTGACCAGTTCGATCAGGGTGGCGCCAGTGCCAGCGCGGGCTCGTTCGGCGGCCCACTGTGTGACTGCATAAACAGCCAGAAAATCATTGCCATCGACACGAATGCCGGGCACACCGTAACCCGGTCCACGTGCCGCGAAAGGTCGTTGTTCGCCACCGGCGGTCCCTTGAAAGGTCGAGATCGCGTACTGGTTATTGACGATGTTGAGGATCACCGGCGCCCGGTAGACCGAGGCAAACGTCATGGCATGATGGAAATCTGCCTCGGCGCTGGAGCCTTCTCCGATCCAGGCGGCAGCGATGTCATCCTCACCCTTGATGGCAGCGGCCATAGCCCAGCCAACAGCCTGTGGGTACTGTGTTGTGAGGTTGCCGGAGATGGAGAAGATGTTGCCACGTTTCCAGTGGTACATCACGGGCATCTGCCGTCCTTTACACATGTCGCGACTGTTGGACAGACACTGGTTCATGAGATCAACGAGATTGCGACCCCGTGCAATCTGCAGGCCCTGAACGCGGTACGACGGGAACAGCATGTCGCTCGGTTTGAGCGCCATTGCACCGGCAACCGCCACGGCCTCCTCACCACGTGACTTCATGTAAAAGGAGATCTTTCCCTGCCGCTGCATGCGCGTCATGTGATCGTCATACAACCGGGTTTCCAGCATGTGCCGCAAGCCGAACTGAAGTTGTTCAGGGTCGAGCTGTGGGTCCCATGGGCCGGTGGCGACGCCGTCATCATCGAGCACACGCACCATGTCGTAGATCAACTCGTTAGGCAGTTCACGCAGTCGTGTTTGCGGATCGGGACGACCCACCGCACCAGCTGCGACCCGATCGACATAACTGAAGTCAGGATCTGTCCCAGGACGGGCAGGCGGTGCAGGAATATGCAGGCGGGGTTTGCGAGTCATCCTTCACTCCGGATTGTCGGTCGACGTCAGTTCATGGCCAGCTCTGAGCAAGCTCAGTCGCTGCCGAAAGTGTGGCCCAAGACAGTCAACCCCGCCAGCGAGGCGGTCACGATATTTCTTGAAGGAGCAGTACTACAATCGAGTGCTTCGACCGAGTGCTTCTACTAAGGCGCGTGTGTTCAAGGTTCGGTGACCCTGATGTCGTCACTGCCTGCTGGCAGGCCGAACACCATGCCGTCGTGGGTGAGCACGGCTCCGGCCGGCAGATCACGTCTGAAAATCCGCTTCATGAGGATGTTCCTCGGTGGGGGCACGAAGTGGTACGTAGCGAGCATGCTGATGCCGCTTTCGTTCATCAGCGTGCCCAGGGTGTCGGCCCCGGCGTGATAACTCTGGATGTCTCCAAATATCTTAGCCTGTCGTGTTCGGCCTGCTTTTTTCGCGCCGTCTTCCATCGCCTTGACGATGGGCATCGAGAGGACATCGTGCAGTAACAGATCAGCACCGTTTGCAACTGTGACCAGAGATTCCACGACATTGCTGTCCCCACTGACCACAACGGATCGACCCTTGTAGTCGAACCGGTATCCATATGCAGGCGCGATTGGCGCGTGATCGACGAGGAAGGCTGTAATGATTAATCCCTCGTTGTTCCAGATTTCTCCCGGTGCGATTTCCCTGGCGCCCAATTCACCGAGCGCAGGCTTCATCATCGCTTCGCCGTGGTGGGCGACACGATAAGAGCGGTCGAGCGCGTAAGCTTCGTTGAGTCCTTCTGCGACGCGTTCAACACCGGGCGGTCCGATAAGAACCAGTGGCTCGTTTCGACCTGCGACCCATGAACCGAGGTTGAAATCATAGATGCCGGAGATGTGATCTGAATGGAAATGCGTGAGCAGGATTGCACGTAGATTTTGTGTCGCCTCGCCGTGCAGATTCATGGTGTTCGCCGAACCCATGCCCGCGTCCACCAGAAACAGATCGTCACCTGCGAGAACGGCGACACAGGCCTGCGCCCGATCGCTTGCGGGTAGTGGTGACGAGGTCCCGCACATGAAAACACGCAAGCCATCAAAGGCCTGGATTGGTGTCTGTCGCATCGCCGCATCAACCAGGCGGGGCAGCAGCCAGTCCTGACCAGCCCTGGTATTCACCAGAAACCAGCCGATGGCGCCGCCAAACAGTGCGAGTATCAACAGAGCCATAATGAACCGGCGCATGCAGGCTTCCCCTCAGGTCGAGTGCCGAAGAGCGTATCAGAACGGTCTGGATTTAGAGCAGTAATGCACCGGCTGATTGCACTTCTGCAGCGCCGCCGACATGATGCTGCTGAGGAGACTAGAGAAGTAACTTCATGCAGATTATCCGTTTTGCGGCGCCGCTTGGAGCCTGTGTAATCGACCTTGATGTACGTTCGGTGGATGACTCGACGGCGTCCGTCTTGAACGCTGCCTTCCTTGAACATCACGTACTGGTGTTTCCAGGCCAGACACTGATGCCTGAGGACCAATTGAGGTTCGCAAGCCGGTTTGGTCGCCTTGTCAGACACCCGTACGCCGGTATGAAGGCCTGGCCAGAAGTCATCGAATTGCGCAATCAAGGCAAACGCCGCGATGTGAATCAGCATTGGCATACCGACATGAGCTACGAGACCACGCCACCCAAACTGACGATGCTGTATGCGCTGGAAACACCGTCGCTGGGCGGCGACACTGCGTTTGCCAATCAGGCACTGGCATATGACGATTTGTCTGTAGGGTTGAAGAGCGTGCTGGATGGACTGCAAGCGGAACATGCCGCAGCCGGCCTTGCAGAACTCTATGGTGCGGATGCCAAGACTGCACCGCGTGCCACTCATCCCGTCGTCCGGATCCACGAAGATTCAGGCCGCAAGGCACTCTATGTCTGTCGTGCGTTTACCGAACGATTTGCCGGCTGGACCCGCGCCGAAAGTAAGCCGTTGCTTGATTACCTCTTTGATCATGCGATCCGTCCGGAATACCAGGCCAGGCACCGCTGGCATGTCGGTGATCTTGTCATGTGGGACAACCGGGTTCTGCAGCACTTTGCAGTCCATGATCATGCGGATGAACCACGACGCATCTTGCGGGTGCAGGTCGCAGGCGGTGCTGCATGACCATCTTCGATGTCCTCATCGTTGGCGCGGGAAGCAGCGGCAGCGTGATCGCTGCGCGTGCATCGGAAAATCCTGATCTGCGGGTGTGCCTGGTGGAGGCTGGGCCGGACTATCCGGATCTTGCCGCAACGCCATACGATCTGGTGAACAGCCACAACAATTCCTATCGAAATCACGATTGGGGCTTCTCCTATGAACCCACCGCAGGGCGTTCGGTGGTTTTTCCTCGCGGGCGTGTGACCGGTGGTTCGTCAGCGGTCAACACCACCATCGCGTTGCGTGGTATGCCCGAGGACTACGACGAGTGGGCGGCGGCAGGCAACCCTGAATGGTCGTGGGCCGGCGTGTTGCCGGCGTTCTGCAGGCTTGAGAGGGATCTCGATTTCGGCGATGCCGCCTTTCATGGTGATGCCGGGCCGATCAGCATCCGGCGTTATCGACGGGATGAACTGACCGAGCCGCAAGCCGCCTTTCTGGATGCCGCCAATGTTCTCGGCTACCCACATTGTGCCGATGCGAATGATCCGTGGGCATATGGTGCCGGCCCACATCCGATGAACAAACTAGGTCGCCTGAGAGTGTCCTGTGCAGTGGGTTATCTTTCCCCTGCACGCGTTCGACCGAATTTGACCATTCGAGCCAACAGCCACGTGAGTCGGCTTGTGATCGAGGCCGGTCGGTGTGTTGGGGTTGAAATTCTGCAGCCAGATGGACGCACCGAGCGGCTGCATGCCAGACTTGTGGTCGTTGCAGCCGGTGCGCTTCAGTCACCTGTGCTCTTGATGCGATCGGGTATTGGGCCAGCAGCTGCGCTTAGTGCACATGGGATCGATGTGGTGAGCGACCTTGCCGGTGTTGGCCAGAATCTGTCTGACCATCCCGCGCTATCGATAGTCTGCAAGGCCCGTGAAGGTGTGACCATCGACCATGATTCGCCGATCATCCAGACCATCCTGCGTTACACCGCAGAAGGGTCTGACAAGCGCAACGATCTACAGATCGAGCAGATCAGTTTTGCCGGCCGACCCGGTGGACCACCGCTGTTTGCCATCGCTGCGGTGCTGGAGTATCAATATGGCCGCGGACAGTTGTTGTTGGCATCCGCAGATCCACTCGCCGCACCGCTGGTCCACAATCACTTCTGCGAAGATGCACGGGATCGCAGTCGACTGGTGAGCTGCCTGCGAGACACGTTGCGGTTTACGACGGTCGAACCTCTGAAGAGCATGATCGATTCGATCACCTTTCCGGATCCTACGCGTGGCACGGACGATGAGACCCTGAATGCGCTAGCACGCAAACTCTCCGCCAGTGGTTACCATCCCAGCGGTACATTGAAGATGGGTCCGAAGAGCGATCCCATGGCCGTCGTTGACCAGTATGGACGTTGTCACGCGATGGATGGATTGGTGGTGGCAGATGCGTCCATCATGCCCTCAGTGCCACGTGCCAACACCAATCTGACCTGCATCATGATCGGCGAAAAGATCGGTGAGCAGCTGCGCAAGATGCCTGCGATGTATGGACTGTAGGAGCGGTCTCCCGACCGCGATGCCGAGTCGAGAATCGCAATCAGGAGATCGCTCCCACAGGGTTCACCATCGCTCCCACAGGGTTCTCGATCGCTCCCATACAATGATCATTCAATGCCTGGAGTAGATGTTCATGCTTGACTACGTGATTCGTAATGTATCGATTCTCGATGGTACGGGTAACACAGCCGTGCACGGAGATGTGGGGATCAAGGATGGCCGTATCGACTCGGTGGGTGTTGCCAGTAGTGCCCGAATGGAGCTGGATGGTCACGGCCTCACCCTGGCGCCTGGGTTCATTGACACCCATTCCCACGATGATGGCGCATTTCTGCGTTTCCCGGATATGGCCTTCAAGCTGGCGCAAGGCGTGACGTCTGTGGTCAGTGGAAACTGTGGATTCAGTGCGATTCCTGCGGACCCCGCAGTGGATGCAGCGGCGGCGAGTGGCGGCATTCTTGCCGGTCTGAAGGGAGACTTTCGAGATCTCAACGGCTATTTCACGGCAGTAACAGCGGGTCAACCGGCCATCAACAACATGATGCTGGTTGGCCACAACACCGTGCGATCACTCGTTATGGGCGACGCACAGCGCCAACCCGCACCAACTGAACTTGCTGACATGCAGGCGCACGTCAGCCGCGCCCTGGAGCAGGGTGCGTGCGGGTTTTCGACGGGGCTCATCTATCGCCCCGGTCGCTGGAGTTTGACGGACGAGATCATTGAACTGGCGCGCTGTGCACAGCCGTTTGATGCGCTCTACACCACCCACATGCGCAATGAAGGTGATCGCCTGCTCGAAGCGGTCGAGGAGACTCTTTCCATTGGCCTGGCGAGCGATGTGCATGTACATATCTCCCATCACAAGGCAGCTGGATCACCGAATTGGGGCAAGGTAAGAGCCTCGCTCGACCGGGTCGACGTCGCACTTGCGGCTGGACAACGTGTGACGCTGGACGTCTATCCGTATACCGCCGGCAGCGGTCGGATGATCGAGTATTTCAATCTGGATCGGGTCAACCGCGAGCTTGCAGCGGTGATCCGCATAGCCAGTTGTCAGGCGTTTCGCGAATTCGAAGGCCGCATGCTGACGGATATCGCCGCTGAGCGCGGGATCGACATCACCGATGCGGTCAAACTGATTCTGATGGCGCCAGGCGGCGATCGCACAATCTGCATCCATTTCATCATCGACGAAGCCGACATCGAGACCAATCTGGCGTATCGGGACATGATGGTAGGATCAGATGGCATTCCCGATCTTCGTGGTCGTCCGCACCCTCGTCTGTTCGGTACATTCCCCCGTGTGCTCGCTCGTTACGTGCGAGAACGCGGCATTCTGAAGTTGCCTGAAGCGGTGCGGCGCATGACCTCTCTGGCTGCCGACACCTTCGGGATGACGGAGCGCGGGCGAATCCAGGCAGGCCAGTGGGCTGATCTGGTGTTATTCGACCCGGCGACAATCGTTGATACCGCCACCTACGATGATCCGAAACAGTATCCACTCGGCATCGAGGCGGTATGGGTCAACGGCGAATTGGCGATGCAGCAAGGTGTGCATCGTTATGCAGGATCAGGGCGGATGCTGCGTTACCGACGTTCGGCCTTTGGTGATGCCGGCCAGTAGGGATCGCGCAGTACCTTCTTGTACAACTTGCCGGTCGGCAGCCGCGGCAATTCCTCCATGAAGTCGATGGATCTGGGAATTTTGTAACCTGCCAGATGCTGCCTGGCGAATGCCTGTAATTCCGCTGCAAAAACCGCGTCGGCCGTAACGCCCTGGGCAGGCTGGACCACCGCCTTGACGGCTTCACCGAACTCCTCGTTGGGAATGCCGAACACCGCAACGTCGGCTACCTTGTCGTGCAGGATCAGCGCGTCCTCGATTTCGCGCGGATAGATGTTCACACCACCGGAAATGATCATGAAAGCCTTGCGATCGGTCAGGAATAGATAACTGTCGGCGTCGAGATAACCGACGTCACCGAGTGACGTCCAGTTGGTGTGCTCGGGGTGTGCTGAACTGGCCGTTTTTGCAGCGTCGTTGTGATACTCAAAGGGCCGGACCGGTTGCTCGAAATAGACCAGACCTGCCTCACCGACCGGCATTTCAGAACCATCTTCATCGCAGATGTGGATGATGCCGCTGGCTGCGCGTCCAACAGAGCCGGGATGGGCTAGCCAGTCTTCTGGGCCAATGATGGTTGAACCGTTGCGCTCTGTGCCTGCGTAGTACTCCCAGATGATGGGCCCCCACCAGTCCATCATCTGTTTTTTCACTTCCACCGGGCAGGGAGCCGCGGCGTGGATCGCGCATCGATGGGACGACAGGTCATAACGGGTGCGGATGTCGGGATCGATCTTGAGCAATCGCACAAACATGGTAGGCACCCACTGGCTGTGGGTGATCCTGAAACGTTCGATGGTGGCCAGCGATTGTTCTGCGTCGAATTTCTCCATCATGACGACACTGCCCCCCAGGGACAGCGTTCGCATGCAGAAGCCGAATGGCGCAGCGTGATAGAGAGGCGCAGGGGACAGGTAGATGGTCTGGTCATCAATGCCGTAGACATTGTTCTTTTCAACGCCGGGAATTCCCTCCTGGATCGTCTTGCCGCTCAGTGGTCGCTTGATGCCCTTTGGTCTGCCGGTGCTGCCAGAGCTGTACAGCATGCTGTCGCCCATGGGTTCAAGTTCGAGCGGCACGGCCCCTTCGGCAGCGAGCAGTGTGTGGTAGTCCTGCCAGCCGCTGGCCTGGCCGCGTACGGTCAGATGCTGCGCGGTAGCAGCTGTAAGCCGCATGAGCTCGGCAAGATCGCAGACCAGTGCCGAGGCGAGCACGGCCTTGGCCTGTGAATCGGTGACGACATAGGCCATTTCATCCGTGGTCAGGTAACGATTGATACAGGTGAGATACAGGCCAGAGCGCATCGCGCCCCATGCAAAAGGCAGGTAGTCGAGATGATTTTCCATGATCAGGCTGACGTGGTCGCCGGTGTGCAATCCGAGCCGACGCAGCAGGCGTGCCACCTGATTGGAAGCGTCATTGAGCGCTGCCCAGGTGATCACCTCACCAGTTGCGGCATGGATGATTGCAGGCGCTGTGGGTTTGACGCCGGCCCAGTGTCCTGGATACATGAATAGCCTCGGTTGCGTGATGTAGGTGCTACAGGCTTAATACCAGCGTCATGCAATCAGTATCAAGGGGAAGATGATGAGTGATTGGGCAGAAGACCGAATCGCGTTGACGGACGTGATGTTGCGTTATGCCGCTGGGGTGGATGAGCGCGATATGGTCATGTACCGCAGTTGTTTCACGGATGATGTGGAAGTTGTCGGCTTTGGTGCTACCACCGTTCACGGCGGCGATGCCTGGCGAGACTATGTGGTCAAGGCGCTGGAGCGTTTCGGGCCGACGCAGCACATGCTCGGGCCACAGCTGGCAACGATCAGTGGTGATACTGCGGTATGCCGCACCGACGTGCAGGCACATCACTACATGAAAGATGATCCAAAAACCACGCTGACGCTGTGGGCCACCTACAAGTGCAACATGGTGCGAACCAAGGATGGCTGGAAGATCAAGCGACACGAACTGGCGTCTCGTGGCACGCGTATTCAAACCGACCAGTAGTCGAGTTTCATCCCTCTGAAACAGCTGGTCTGGTTCCGCAGCGATCTGCGAGTTGCCGATAATCCTGCCTTGCACGCCGCAGGTGAAGCAGGGCAGGTCGTCGGTTGCTTTTTGTTCAGCGAAGCGCAGTGGCGAAGCCACGATCATGGCGAACGCAAACTCGCTTTTTTGCGTCGTTGTGTGGGGTTGTTATCAGAGGCGTTGGCAGAGCTGGGCATTCCCCTGCATGTGCTCGACGTGCCGTGGTTCTGCGAGGCACCGGAGGTTTTGCTTGCACTGATGCAAAAGCTCGATGCTTCACACCTGCATTTCAACGCGGAGTATCCCCTCAATGAAACGCGCCGGGATCGCAAGGTCTGGCGGGTTGTCACGGCAAGCGGATTTGGATGTACCCGCCTGGATGGATCGGTGGTGCAACCACCAGGGTCGGTGTTGACTGGTAAAGGCGAGCCCTACACGGTCTTCACGCCGTTCAAGCGAAAGTGGCTTGGTCTGCTGAGCACGGATAGCTTCAGGCCGCTTGATAACCCTCAACCGTGTGGTTCCCCGATTCAGCCACCGAAACTGCCGTGGAATCGGGATGCCGAGCTGCTTGAAGCGGTTGAGTGGCCCGGCGGTGAAGACGAAGCGCATCATCGGCTGCAACAGTTTTGTTCTGATCAGCTTGTCAGTTATGCGAACGCCCGCGACTTTCCAGGATTGGCAGGCACCAGTCGCCTGTCAGCCTACCTCTCGGTTGGCGCCATCTCGCCTCGTCAGTGTCTGTCGAAGCTGTCCAGACTGCAGGCAGTGGAGGACTCAGCCTGGGCCAACGAACTGATCTGGCGCGATTTTTATGCGCATGTCATCGCGGCTTTCCCGCATGTCTCCAAGGGGCAGTCGTTCCAGCGTCAATACGATGAACTGCAGTGGGAATCCGATCCGCTGGGCCTTGCAGCCTGGCAGGCCGGTGAGACGGGATATCCGCTGGTTGACGCGGCCATGCGTCAACTCAATTCCACCGGCTGGATGCATAATCGCCTGCGTATGGTCACCGCCATGTTTCTGACGAAACATCTCTTGATCGACTGGCGCCATGGAGAGCGTTACTTCATGCAGCAACTGGTGGATGGCGACTTCGCCGCCAACAACGGGGGCTGGCAATGGAGTGCGTCGACAGGTACGGATGCAGCGCCGTACTTCCGGATATTCAACCCGGCAGAACAAGGCAAGAAGTACGATTCACGTGGTGTGTTTACGCGCGCCATGATTCCAGAGCTGAAGCAAGTGCCAGATCGAAACTTGTTCGAACCCTGGAAATGCGGTCTGCAGCTCGACTATCCAGCGCCGATCGTCGAACACTCTTTTGCCAGAGGCCGCGCCATCGAACGATTCCGTTCACTTGCATTCAAGCTGACAACAGAAGGGCTCAAGACATCGTGAATCTTTCCACTCGACCCAACATCCTCTGGATCATCGCCGATCAGCTGAGGGCGGATCATGTGGGCTTCGGCGGTAACCATGTGGTGCGGACCCCGAACCTGGATGCGCTGGCGGCGAGAGGTACGGTCTTTGATCGTGCCTACGTCGCCAATCCCATCTGCATGCCGAACCGCTGTTCCATGCTAACCGGACGCATGCCGTCCGCTCACGGCGTGATCTTCAACGACCGGTCTTTGGCCTGGAACGCCAATACCTGCGTCCGTGAACTTGTCAAAGCCGGCTATTCAACCAGCCTCGTCGGCAAGTCGCATATCCAGCATGGTCTGAGCCGAAACGTTGCGCAGGACCGTTTTCAGGCTCCAACCTACGCGGCAGTTTTTCCGAGTGGCTGGGATACGCTGGAAGATGGCGAACGATATCTCAACGGCAGCCCGGAGATTTCTGACTTCTACGGGTTTGAGCATGTCGAGTTTGCCCTCGGTCATGGCGATGCTGTGACTGGCCATCACTATCGCTGGGCCCTGGAACGGGGTGGAAACCCTGTCGAACTGGTCAGGGACTGGCTTAGTCCTGGTCCTGCGCTTGAGCGTTACGATGGCTGGTGGCAGGTCTATCAACCGACGCTTCCGGAAGAGCTGCACTCAACGACGTTTGTCACTGAGCGCACGATCGATTCGCTCAAGCGTCATGCAGCCGGTGACAAGCCCTTTTTTCTGCAATGCTCTTTTCCAGATCCACATCATCCGTTTACCCCGCCGGGCAAGTGGTGGAAGGCGCATGATCCGGCCGATATGGAAGATCCACGCACGTTTGATGATCCGCTCGAGCGTGCACCTGCGCACCTTCGATTGATACGTCGCTGGAAACCATCAAAGAACATGGTACAGATGTTCGGGCCAACACGAGAACTCGTGCGTCATGCCCGTGCCGCAGAGTACGGCATGATCGAAATGATGGACGATGGAATCGGGCAGGTGATGCGTTCACTTGTTGATCTGGGGTTGGCGGACAACACCATCATCGTATTCACGAGTGATCATGGTGACATGTTTGGAGACCATGGGTTGATGCTGAAGGCGACGATGCACTATCAGGGATGTCTGCGCGTACCGTTGGTGATCGCCAGACCCAACGACACAGGTCAGCGGACGACTGCACTGGCTGGCTCCATGGATCTGGCGCAGACCTTTCTGGACCTGGCCGGTGTCGCGCCGTTTGCAGACATGCAAGGGCACAGCCTGGCGCCCTTGCTGGACCAGCAGCAGCCCGTGCGGTCCCATGTTTTGGTCGAGGAGGATTTTGTACTGGCAAAGGCGGGTAGTCCTTTGCCTCTGCGGACTCGTACACTGGTTACTGATCGATATCGATACAGCCGGTATTCAACGGGGGAATCGGAGATCTATGATCTGGTCGAGGATCCTGATGAGCTTCGTAATCTTGCCATCGAAGCCGGCCGTAACATCCTGCAGCAGGATTTGCAGGACCAGATGCTTAGCGCAACGATCAAGGTGGCTTCGATGGCGGTCTGTGATTGATCAGGCTGATCGCAACCCGAACTTAAGTGAGCTTCAGTCTGACGATTCTCTTCAGGTCTCTGTAGGAATACTGGATTCGGCTGCGGAGCGACATGGACTCGCTCCGGCGTGGTTGAAAGTGGCGCCAAACAGAATATCCGGGTATCTCCGGGAGATCTTTGTACCCATCCTCGACATAGGTTTCTCCCAGCGCGCGCTTCAACATCCAGTACAAGGGTCTGGAACAGAACAGCGACGGGCTTGGTCGCGGAACTCCTGCCCAATGAATAAACGAAAAGTCTGCAGTGTTGGCCAGTACATCTTCAACTTTGACGTGTCGCGCATGACCACCCCAGATGTCGTGGCCGTCAGGATGTAGATTCAGCAGCGGAATGCCGAGGCTGTCGACCAGATAATTCAGGCGCCCCTGATCACGATAGAACACGTCTTCGGCGCGCCATGAAAATTCTTTGCCAAGCTTCGATCGGTAATACGCAGCCTCTCTTTCCACCACATCGCGGAAATCCGCCTCACTGAAAGTGGCTCGGCTGCTGGCGAAGATCCCGGCGTTGAATGGGCATCGCTTCAGCGGATCATAGGCTGGATCGAACGTTCGCATGTGTTCAAGCGACCCTAACGCCCGTGGCACCCACGCCAGATGGTGCTGGTGGAGTGGATGCGACGGGTCACTCACCGGTGTTGTCCAGGCATCACTTTCGTAGTAGATGTTGGCAAATAGAAACTTGCCCTGCTGCTGCTGTATCCGTTGCAGCAGCCCGTCGATCGAGTGGGTGCAGATCATGTCAGCGTCGATGTAGAGGAACTTCTCGAACGGCCCCTGGAACGCCCAGAATTTGCGGTCAATGAACCCCAGCTCCCCCCAGTAACCGGATGGTTTTTGCATGATGGGGACATCGAACGGATGTTGTCCCTCGATGTAGCCCTCGCCGGGGATAATCATGATCGGCATCTGTGGGTGGAAATACCTGATGCTGCCAATCAACGACAACGCGAGGTGGAAGTCGCCGGGATAGCTGAGTATGTAGATGCCAAATTCTGAATCGCTGTACTTGCGCATTCCCACTCCTGTGTCGATCAGGTCAAATCGAGAGGCCATCAGTAACTTCGTTCGGCTGTTTCGTGGAGTTCGGAGGTACTGCTTCGGAGGTACAGCTACTGCTGGCTTGCTTGAACCGCTTGGTGTCATTTTTGGAACGCGGCGAATGAAGGCAAATAAATTTACTACAACTTTTTGACAATTAAAATACAAATCATGAGGTCTGCACTTTTCGGGGCGCGGAACCGGTTCTCATTTCTGATCACAGGGGCATGCAGACTCAGCGCGTCTGACTGACTGGGTCTGTTCATTGGATTTTGGCACCATTCGATGCGAGTTCCATGATGTGGCGGTTACCCCGTCTCCAGAGGACATTACAGGGTAACAGCGGTGATTTTGCAGGCATCCACGGCTCTGGTCAGCTGATCGTCGTAGTAACCGCCGTGCGCAAACCCGGAACTGCTAAAACGGTTTTGCAGGAAGTGCTCAGCTGGCATGACCATGCCACAGCGCGCGGTATTTCCGGTGACTTCAACCCATGGATTGGTCATCGAATGTTGGGTGCCATCCAGGTTGTCGAATAGTCGGCGGCAGCCGGCGATCCAGTCGTCCGCTTGCATCGTGTTGGTTGGATTGTTGTTCTAAAACTGAAAGTTCATGTGGATTACATCAGCAAATATGCTGCGATAGAGAGCCCAGCTGCAGGTGTCGATGCCGTAGGCATATTCGTAAACTTCGCTGGTGATGGCATGAAAATCACTCATTGGTTTTCCTCAAAGAAGGTGGGGTGCAAGCAGGCGGTGCGACCCTGGCACGAGTTCGGTGAGCTGCACACGGCTGATGCCAAGATCGCCCAGTGCACGCAGATGCTCGGCAACCTGGTCTGGCTCACCCATGAAGCGGGCGAGGTAGCCGTTTCCAAGCGCGGACTTCATGCCTTTCACAGCCGGGCTGTCGCCCACTGCAACCAGAATGAAGATGCTCAGCGGCATCATGGCGTCAATGTGTCTTACACGAGCCACCTGTTCGCGGACTTCGTCTTCGGTAACGGTTGCCATGATGGGAAAATCCAGATGGCCGACACGCGTGCTGCGTGAGTTGGCCTTGATTTCAACGCGATCGACCAGGGGCGTAACGCCCTTCAACGCGATCGGGCCGCCGGCAGCGGCGATCAATGGCGGGGGAGACGTCGACAGTGGCGCCAATTGCTGGTCACCATGGATGTCGACGTTGTAGTACCTGCCACTGAATGTGCATTGGCCGGTGCGCAGAAGGGTCCGCACGATCTGCAGGGCTTCGATGTAGCGGCCGACCCGCTCTGGACCATCGGGATAACCGTAACCCATAGCTTCGATCTCGTCTCGTAACCAACCCGCCCCGAGGCCTGCCTCGAATCGACCATTCGAGGCGTCCTGGATTGCCAGGGCGGCCTGAGCAAACTCGACTGGCGAACGAAACAGGTTGTTGCAGAACGACGTGGTGATTTTGATCTCATTGGTTGCGCAGGCCATTTGCGTGGCTGCAACGAAAACGTGGGGATATCGCGTCGTACCAACCCACAGATGATCACTGGCGCAGACACCATGCCAGCCTTCGGCTTCCTTGGCCGCTGCCCACACCCCTGGTCGCACGGTGCCGCCCGCTGGAAAGTTAACAAAGTACTCCACGCGATGTCTCCTGCCTGACGCCGATGTTGGAAGAACGGATTCTATGCCAGAGTGGGCTGCACGGGGAAAGACTAGCGGCGTGGAGAGAGCGACGTGGAGAGAGCGACGTGGAGAGAGTGGCGTGGAGAGAGTTGCGTGGAGAGAGTTGCGTGGTAGCCGAGCCGTCGTGCTGACGGCTAAGATCAACCACTTGTTCGATGAATCAACTTGGAATACCTGGAGATCTGGAAATGATCAAGACCCGCCTCACACAAATGTTTGGTGTTCGGTATCCCATCGTCATGGGTGGCATGACTGGCGTGGGCTATGGAGATCTTGTGGCGGCGGTAGCCAACGCGGGGGCATTGGGATTCATCACCGCGCACATGTTCAGCTCGGCCGAAGACCTGATGAAGGAGATCGCCAGAACGCGCGAGCTGACGGACCAACCCTTTGGCGTAAATATGACCATTCTGCCATCCCTGAATCCGATTCCGTACGATGAATATCGTCGCGCCATCATTGAAGGCGGGGTCAAGATCGTCGAGACCGCCGGCCGCAACCCCGAGCCGCATCTGCCGGATTTCAAGAAAAATGGCGTCAAGGTGATCCACAAGTGTACGTCCGCACGGCACGCGGTAACGGCTGAACGTATTGGCGTGGATGTGATCAGCATCGATGGTTTTGAGTGTGCCGGTCATCCTGGTGAAGACGACGTCACCATCATGGTGCTCCTGCCGTCGACCTGCGATCAGGTCAAGATTCCGGTGATTGCCTCCGGCGGCATGGCCGACGGACGTAGTCTGATCGCGGCATTAGCTTTGGGTGCGGATGGCGTGAATATGGGCACGCGCTTCATGGCAACCATCGAGGCAAATATCCACGCCAACGTGAAACAGCAAATCGTCAATGGCTCGGAAAGAGACACGCTGCTGATCAATCGTACGCTGCGCAATACATCGCGCGTTGCGAGAAATGCCATCTCCGAAGAAGTGGTCCGCATTCAGCAGGACTCGACCAAGACAATTGAAGATGTCCGTGAACTGGTCGCCGGCGTGCGTGGCCGTGCCAACGTCCTGGGAGCTGGTGATATCGACGGCGGCATCTGGACAGTCGGGCAAAGCCAGGGGCTGATCCACGACATTCCGAGCTGCAAAGAGCTGGTGTCACGTATCATGGCGCAGGCAGAAAGCATCATTCATCAACGACTGGACCGCATGGCGTCCTGAAGGAGCAGTTAATGGGAGCGTTGACAGGCAAGGTGGCAGTGGTCACCGGAGCCAGCCGGGGTATTGGCAAGGGCATCGCCCTGGCTCTCGGCGAGCAAGGGGCGACGGTCTATGTGACCGGTCGCACCACTGGCAGTGGTGAACGAACTATCGATACCACCGCCCGCCAGATTACGGAAAAAGGTGGCAAGGGCATCGCGATCCAGTGTGATCACGCAGTGGATGCGCAGATTGCCAAGGTTTTCGAGCAGGTTGGACGTGAGGCTGGCCATATCGATTTCCTTATCAACAACGTCTACAAGATTCCGAGCCCGCCGGCGTGGGGCGGTGGATTCTGGGATCATCCGATCCAGATTTATGATGATCAGGTTGGCATCGGCATGCGCGCACACTACGTGGCGAGTTGGCACGCTGCGCAGTTGATGTTCAAGGCAGCTCCCGGTGGCGCCGTGGTGAACGTGTCCTCCCCAGGTGGTCAGAGTTATCACTTCTCCTGCTCATATGGCGCCGGCAAGGCGGGTCTGGATCGATTGACCGCTGACATGGGCATTGAACTCAGACCAAAGGGCATTGCTGCGATGGCGTTGTACCCCGGCTCGGTGAGTACCGAGTTCATTCAAGACGCGGCCAAGGAGCGTGGCATGGATCTTTCAACGTCTCAGACGCCTTTGTTCGTGGGTCGTTGTGTGGTCGCCATGTTGATGGCCAAGGACAAGCTGATGGATCGCACGAGCACCATCCAGTGGGTTGAAGATCTGGGCGAAGAATTCAACGTCCTCGACGAACACGGTAAACGTCCTCCTGGTTATCGACAAAGAGGGGAATAGGTCATGGCAAGAAAACTCTATGGCATCTCTGGGTCGCGCGCCCTGCGTGCGATTTGGGGCATCGAAGAAACGGGCATCGAGTACGAACATGTCCCACAGCATTTCCGTGACGCCAAGACCTCGGCGTTATACACCGCGGTGAATCCCAACGGCCGGATTCCGGCGCTGGTGGACGGTGATCTCGTGCTGTTCGAGAGCATGGCGATCAATCTGTATCTCGCCAAGACGTATGGCGGCGATCTGTACCCCCGTGATGCAGCGGGTGAAGCAAAAACCTGGCAATGGAGTGTATGGGGCATCAGTGAAATCGAGCCCCTGCAGATGCAAGTTGTCATCCAGAAGTTGTTTGTGCCTGCGGAAAAACGGGATCAATCGGTGATCGATAATGCCACCAAAGGTCTGGAGCGACCGTTCAAGGTGCTTGATCAGGAACTAGCGAAGCGACCTTTTTTGTTGGGCGATCGATTCAGCGTTGCAGATTTGAATGTCGCTGCAGTGATGGCGCTTATGGATATGGTGCAGCTGGACTATTCGCACCACGCGAATATCAAACGCTGGGCGACGGCCTGTTACTCGCGTCCTGCATTGGCACGTGCGCGCGCCAAGGGCTGAACCCGGAAGTAGTCAATGAATCACCGGCTTGCCAACCTGCTCCTGGTCCTGGCAAGTCTGGTGGCTTCCGGATTACTGATCGAAGGCGGGCTTCGATTGGTCGGGTACGAACCCCTTAAGGCGATGGCTGGGGGAAAGGACCTGGTGCTTAGGCGGTCGAGTGATGAGGCCATAACCTACGAGCTCATTCCAGGTAGTGAAGGGCGGGCTTTCAAGACGGATGTGAAAGCGAATTCGTTTGGCTTTCGCAGTCCGGAGCCGAGTCAGATCGATGATGTCAGGCGGATCGTCGTACTGGGTGATTCGATTGCCTTCGGCAGTGAATTACCTGACGAGACTGCCTTTCCGAATCTGCTGCGGCGATCACTTGGCCAACGTGATGCTCGCTTCGATGTCCAGAATCTCTCGCTCAGCGGTTACGACACCCTGCAGGAATTGGCCGTGTTGAAACGACATGGTTTGCCGCTTCAGCCTGAGTTGGTGATCGTTGGCTTCTGCCTCAACGATGCAGGAGTGGTGTCAGCCAATCTCGAATATCTTGAACGCATGCGCAGCTACTCGGAACGACCCTGGCTGCTGGCCAGTCGACTCGGTCAGTTGGTTCTGGTGCTGCTTGATCGTCTGCAGAGTCGTCGATTCGAGGAGGCGGCGAATGATCCTGCAGTCTTTCGCGAACGTTACAGCGCTCAGATCGATTCCATTGGTGCCGATGAACATGAGCTTCGCGCGTTGCTTACCGACGCTTCCCAACAATTGCCTTCCGCCTGGTATCGGGATGAAGAACGTGTCGGCCGTTTACGTCACGTTTTTGCCGAGCTTGCCCAACTTCGGGATGCCCATGGCTTTCGTGTACTGATCGTCGTGTTCCCCTGGCTGGAAATCGATGCAAATGCCCTGTATCCCCACCATGTGGCGCACGCGATCATTGTCCATGAAGCAAGGCGGCAGCACTTGCCCGTGCTCGACCTGCTTGGCGTATTTCAACGACATAACCTGGTGGGTTTGCGCAATGACAAGGACGACCCGGTGCATCCGAGCCCGGCCGGGCACGAACTGGCCAGCGAGACGATAGAGGGGTGGCTGGATCGAGCGGATTGGCTGCGATCAAGGTGAATTCGTTGGCCCGAATGCAAGAAGACCCGGCAAGCCGGGCCTTCTTTTCGATCAACCGATTTCCCGGCTGAATGAGTGGGCTAAAACTGGTTCATCGTGTTGGCAGCACCGCCAGCCAACAGTGCCTTCTCGCCAAGGAAGTACTCCTTGTGATCGTCACCGATGTTGGAGCCGGCCAGATCCTGGTGCTTCACCGATGCGAGATCCCGACGGATTTCGCGACGCTGCACACCCTTCACATACGCAAGCATTCCCATTGCGCCGAAGTAACCTTCGGACAGCAGATCAACACCCAACGCTGTTTCGTGATACGTCGGCAGCGTGATCAGGTGGTGGAAGATGCCGGCGTGGCGTGCGGCGTCCGCCTGGAAATTCTGGATCAGACGGTCGGCTTCGAGTGCCAGTTCGCTTTCATCCAGCTTCACATCCATAAGACCCTTTTCGAATTGTTTCGGATCCGGATAGGCGCTGATGTCCTTGCCGGCCGCTTTCCATTCGGCATAAACCTGCTGTCGGAACTTGAGTGTCCAGTTGAAGGACGGGGAGTTGTTGTAGACCAGCTTGGCTTCCGGTCGGACTTTGCGGATTTCGTCCACCATGGCACCGATCTGCTTGAGGTTCGGGCTTTCGGTTTCGATCCACAGCAGGTCTGCACCATGTTCAAGGCTTGTGATGCAATCGAGTACGACACGTTCGACGCCAGTGTTTTCGCGGAATGCGTACAGGCCGTTATCGAGCCGTTCCGGTTTGCTCAGCACGCCGTTCTGATGGATGGTGATATCGCCTTCCTTCAGATCCGACAGATTTTTTACCGGGGTTGCCTTCAGGAAATCACAGTACTTGTGTCCCAGGTCGCCGGGACGTTGTGCGACGGGAATCTTCTGGGTGAGATCAGCACCCAGGGAATCGGTGCGGGCAACAATGATTCCATTGTCCACGCCGAGTTCGAGGAACGCATAGCGAATCGCATGCAGTTTGGACACGAAGTCTTCATGCGGAACGGTGACCTTGCCGGCCTGGTGTCCACACTGCTTGGCATCGGACACCTGGTTTTCGATCTGGATGGCACAGGCGCCGGCCTCGATCATCTTCTTGGCCAGCAGGTAAGTGGCTTCTTCGTTGCCAAAGCCTGCGTCGATGTCGGCGATGATCGGCACCACGTGTGTCTGGAAATTGTCGATCTTCGACATGATCTGCGTGACGTTTGCGCCTTTGGCGCGTGCCTCGTCGAGTTCAGCGAAGAGATGCCGCAGTTCGCGTGCATCGGCCTGTTTCAGGAAGGTATAGATTTCTTCGATCAGGGCGGGTACCGCCGTTTTTTCGTGCATGCTCTGGTCAGGCAGCGGGCCGAATTCCGAGCGCAGGGCGGCGACCATCCAACCGGACAGGTAGATGTAGCGCTTGTCGAGTGAACCGAAGTTCTTCTTGACTGACATCATCGTCTGCTGGGCAACAAAACCGTGCCATGCCCCCAGAGATTGAGTGTACTTGCCAGGATCCTTGTCATAGTCCGCCATGTCCTTGCGCATGATGTCGGCGGTATAACGGGCGATGTCGAGACCGGTGCGGAACTGATTCTGCAGGCGCATGCGGGCAACAAAATCCGGCTTGATAGCCCGCCACTCGTGGCCTTTCTGCAGCAGTAAACGGCGTACATCTTCAACGTGTTGTGAATAGGTCATGGGTGCGTCCTTGAGTGGCCGGAAGGAAAGAGGCGGGCACTCTAACCCAACTTCGTTGGAATGGGCGGACACCAATACATTCTTGTACGGAATGAATGAGAACTAGGAGTCTGCGCGGCAGAAGGCGGCGGAGCGAGGCGAGTGTCAATTCGAGTCCGATTTTTCGTTCGTTTGAGGCGCTAAAGTTAAACGCTACGCAACGAAAACGAACGGAAAAGCGGGCCATCGTTGCACCGCCGCAGCCTGCTGAGCTTCTGCCGCGCAGACTCCTAGGTCGACGGGGTTTACGAAATCTGATGTTGGCCTGCTAGACTCGCGCCCCGTTTTGAAAAGCATTTTCACTTTCATGCCTGATCTGGATCAAGCGCGCTACTGCTCGCTGAAGACCTTCCGCAAGGATGGGCGCGGTGTCGCGACGGCTGTCTGGTTTGCGGCTGCCGGTGATTGTTTTTTCGCTTTTAGCGCTGGGGACGCAGGTAAGGTCAAACGGATTCGTAACAGCGCGCGTGCAGAAGTGGCACCGTGTGATATGCGTGGTGATGTACAAGGGGCGTATGTGCCCGCCATCGCCACCATTCTGACTGCGCCAGCAGACACCGAGATTGCTCTGCGCGCCCTACGAGCGAAGTATGGAATCGTCATGGTCTTGTTTGATCTTGGCGCAAGACTCGGCGGACGCTTCAACAAGCGCGCCTATATTCAATTCCGGCTGGCGCAGCCGCCGGTCCAGTCAAGTCGCACGGAATAGTCTAGTCATGGTCAAGCGTCTGGGTATCGGTATTGATTTTGGTACGACTAATTCGGCCGCAGCGATTTTCGATGGCGAAAAACTCGAACTGATCCAGCTGGAACGGGATGCGTCGATCATGCCATCGGCAACCTATATCGACGCGCAGTTGCAGACCGATACGGGCCGTCTGGCCATTGATCGGTACATTGAAGAAAACACCGGTCGAACGGTTGAGCTGGTACCGGAGGTCATTTCGGAATCGAGTCAGTTTGTCGAACACGATGACGAAGAAAATATCGTCCCCGTGGAAACCGTCACCCAGAAGTTCTATGGCCAACCACTGACCGACAGTGGTCTGCCCGGCCGGCTGTTTCGTGGTACCAAGCGGTTGCTCGGCGACGAACGGGTTCGGCGGTTGCTGGTATTTGATCACCCGTTCCGTCTGGTTGCGCTGATCACGCCGATCCTGCTGCGTATTCGCAAGAGTATCGACGCTCACTGTGGGCCAGTAGACACGGCGCACCTGGGCCATCCGGTCAATTTTGAAGGCCGTGACAACTATCGCAATCAGCTGGCGTTGTCTCGCTTGTCAGAAGCGTATAAATATGCGGGCGTGCAAGAACAATCGTTCTATCCGGAACCTATTGCCGCAGCTGTCAGCTATCTGCAAACCGGCTTGTTCAAGGGCGAAACCCTGCTGACGGTTGATTTTGGTGGCGGCACACTCGATCTGTGCGTTCTGCGTCGAAAGGGCGACGGTTTTGATGTCATTACCACACACGGTATCGGGCTGGGCGGTGATCACATCGACCAGATCCTCTTTCGAGAACTCCTGTTCCCGCTGCTCGGCAAAGGCGAGATGTGGCGCCGACAGGGAATGGACCGGGAGATCGAGACACGATTTCCGTTTGAGGACTACGAAGATCTGTTGGTGAACTGGGCTGTGACCTACACGCTCAATCAGAATCGTTACACCACGCCGGTCATGGACTGTATTGCTCAAGGTGGGCCTGCGGCGCAGAAATTCCGTCGCTTGCGGGAGATCATCAAGAACAATCTCAGCTATTCACTGTTCGCAAGGCTCAAGGAATTGAAAGCGGCGTTGTCGGAACAGACCGAGGCGGTACTCGACATCCCTGAACTCGACATCGAGCTCACGGTTAGCCGAAGCGCCTTTGAAGGAATGATCGTGGATCAGTTGCGGCAGGTGGAACAGGTCGTTGATGAAACCGTCGCCCGTGCAGGACTACGTTATGACGAAATTGACGTCGTGCTCAGAACTGGTGGCTCCAGCCTGATTCCCGCAGTGACACGTATTCTTGAGCAGCGTTTCCCTAATCGGGTTGATCTGCACGATCCGTTCACCAGCGTGGCGGCGGGACTAGCGATTGCGAACTACAAAGGGCTGACGTTTTCCCATTGAACGCTCTGCTCATGCAGAGCGTCCCTAACGCTCCGGCGGCCCTTGCCAGCGCGGATCCAACGTCGTAAAGAACGATTTCAGAATTCGGTAGGTGAGACCCCAGACAAAGTGCCCGCCGTGCAACCGATAACCATTGAAGACAGTAAGCTGTCCCTGGATAGGTCGCTCTTCGGTATCGTGCAGTTCGTTGCGCGCCATGGCTGACAAGGGTGCCCAAACGACATCGGCCACTTCGTAGTTCGGCGCGAACACCGGATCTCCAGCAATCTCGAAGACGTGGGGTGCGATCAACATGTCGAGTACACGCCCGCGCGGTTGCGCTCGCTCTTCGTTCAACGCGCCCAGATAACGGGCCGGGGATAGATCGAGAGAGATTTCTTCGAGGGTCTCGCGCATCGCCGCTTCGCGCAGTCCTGGGTCGACCGGGTCGCGATGTCCACCCGGGAAGGCCATGTGACCGGACCAGGGATCGCCGTCACGCTGCGCCCGCTGAATGAACAACATCTCGGGATGACCGAGGTGTTCCCGCAGGACGATGGCAACAGCGGCCTGGCGGGTGGTTTTTGCGGGAGTGATCAACGTCGCACTGTGTACCTGCAATCGTTCACGAATGTCATGTAGTTGGAACAAAGAGCTTACCGACACGGTCATAGAGGCAGAGCATCATAACCTGCCGCAGAGACGGTTCGCCTCTGCGCGTGTATACCGCCAACGGGCCGGGAGAGTTTATCCGGGTCAGTTTCATCGCCTCAGGGGCTGGTGTAGATTCCGGCCTGGGCGAATCGGATGTTCGTATGTGGCTAACGGTTGGGAGTCCCACCGGTAGCAGGAAGAGATGGTCTAAGAAAGGGATGTGAGCATGGGCAACTCGTCGCAGGCAATTCGGCTCGGCGTCACCGGTGTGATCCTTGGGGTGCTGACTGCCAGTGGTGGTTGTGGTGGTGGTGGCGGTGGTGGTAGTAGCACACCACCGAGCAGTAGTACGCCGCCAGCGACGACACCGGCGACTGGATTCGATGCGGGGCAGTTCCAGGCCTCGTCTCAGTTCAAGAATTTTTGCGCAATCCCCCGTAACGGCGCAAATATTCCAGATCGGCAAGGCACTACCACGGATGAGAACAACTGGCTGCGTTCGTGGAGCAACGAGCTTTACCTCTGGTACAACGAAATCACTGACCAGAATCCTCGCAACTTCACGACGGCAGGCTATTTCGACCGAATGAAAACCTCTGCGCTGACGGGCTCGGGAGCGGCCAAGGATCGATTTCACTTCACTATCCCCACGGCAGAATACGAAGCGCTCTCCGAGTCAGGTATCGAAGCTGGCTATGGTGCAAAGTTCGTCGTGATAACCAGTTCGCGGCCACGTGATGTGCGTGTGGCCTTCGTCACTGCCGGCAGCCCGGCTGTATCGGCCGGGCTGGTGCGCGGCACGCGTATCATCGTGGTGGATGGTGCAATCGTTGCGGATACGTCGGATGTGGAAACACTCAACGGTGGATTGTTTCCAGACGGCACCGGTGAAGTGCATCGCTTCGAGATCATGCTTCCAGGGGAAACAACGGCGCGAAACGTCACGCTGACGTCTGCAGAAATCAGCGTTGATCCGGTGGACAACGTAAAAGTGATTAATGTGGCCGGAAATGACGTTGGCTACATGCATTTCAACACCCATATCGCGACCGCTGAAGCAGAGCTCGTGAGTGCGTTTCGTTTTCTCCAGAGTCAGAACATTGATGATCTGGTGCTCGACCTTCGCTACAACGGTGGTGGCTTTCTGGATATCGCCAACGAAACTGCGTTCATGATTGCCGGCGCTTCGGCGCGCGGTAAGGTATTTGAAGAAATCCGCTTCAATAACAAGCATCCGGTCACGAACCCTGTGACCAACGAGCGACTGCAACCTGATCGTTTTCATGAAACAACTCAGGGCTTCTCCGGTCCTCGGGGCGTGGCGTTACCCATGCTCAATCTGCGTCGGGTATTTGTGCTGACAAGTTCACGCACCTGCTCAGCCAGCGAAGCGATCATCAATGGACTTCGTGGAGCTGGCGTCGAAGTGATTCAGATCGGCAGCACCACCTGTGGAAAGCCATTTGGCTTCTACGCCACCGACAACTGTGGAACGACTTACTTTTCCATTCAGTTTCAAGGCGTGAACGGGCTCGGTTTTGGCGACTACCCCGATGGCTTCGGGCAAACCACAGGCGCGGTACAGACGCCGGGCTGTCAGGCCACCGACGACTTCACCAAACAACTGGGCGATCCTGACGAGGGACTTCTGTCGACAGCGCTCGCCTACCAGAACACTGGGAGCTGTCCGGTTATATCGCGACCCCTGGAAGAGTCCGAGGGAATCGCCATCAACAAGCCGGGCGAATACCAGGTCCAGAACGAGGGCGAAGAGCTTGTTGAGCCGCAGTTCCCGGGTGCGGTGAAGCGATGGTGATTCGCTGCTGTCTGGCCACTGCGTTGGTCCTGATCCTGCTCAGTGGCTGTCGACTGGCAGTAGCCGTGCCGGTCGATGCGCTTCTGGCCGTCGAGGATGTGCAGTCGAGAACCGTTGTGCAGATGGCCATGCAGGAGGCACTCGGCATCAGCAAAATCACGCTCGCCAGGGATGCGTTCAGCAAGAACAGCTTGCTGACCCTCCAACCACGAGTCTCTCGAAAGATCGGCAGGCCGGAGGCTGATGGTCGAATACCGGGTCCGCCCGAACAGTTTCGGTTGCAGATGCTGGAGGGCCATTGCGCTCTGCTGCGTGTGCGCACCGGTGAGTCGATTCCACTTGTCGAGGTGTTGTGCCAACCTGTCGGTATCAAGGCAGGCGACTGACAGGGGGTCACCATTTCCGCAACGACCGATTCATCGAGCGTCACACGCAGCAACGCCCATCACTGTTTTGTGTGTGGCGAGAAGAACCCGATTGGTCTGCACGTGCATTTTCGTCTTGAAAACGATGTCTGCGTTGGTGAGTTCACGCCCGACGAACGCCATATGGGTTACCCCGGCATCACCCACGGAGGCATCGTGTTTTCACTGCTCGACGATGTGATGGCAAACTGGTTGGTCATCAGGGGCACCAACTGTTTTACGGCGAAGGCAGACGTGCGCTACCGGGAACAACTCACGATCGATACCTCTGTTCGTCTTGAAGGACGCTGCATCAAGCAGAAGGGACGATTGGCGATCATGGAAGGCAAAATCGTCCGCATTGCGGATGATCTGGTGCTGGCGGAGGCCACCGGTCACTTCATGGCCTGGTTGTAGTCAGTCGATCGATCTCGACTGCCTCCTGACAAGACGCCTCACGCCGGGTAACGTCGCCCCAACCAGTCCAGTATGGCTGCGTTGGTTTCCAGCGGTCGTTCCTGTTGAATCCAGTGTCCACAGGCGAGCGTGACCACTTCCAGATCCGCAACAACTTGAGGGAGCGTGTCGGACTTGCGCACCATGTCGTATTCACCATAGATCATGAGGGATGGCTGTCGTACGCGTTCTTCGACCCGTCCGAGGATTTCCCAGTTGCGCGTGAAGTTGCGATACCAGTTGATGCCTGGTGTGAAAGAGTTCTTTTCGAAGGCAGATGCGAAGACGTTCAGCTCATCATCACTCATCAGTGTGTCGCCCGGCAGGCTGCTTCGCTCAGCAATGCGGATCATTGCCATACCCGGCCCGAGATCGGTGGCTGGATGTTGCCACTGATTGGTTCGATACAGATTACGCAGGAATTGACGCGTGTTGGCGCCGAAGGCTGCATCGGCGACGCCGGGTTGTCGGTTGAAGTGCACAATGTAGAAATCGCCACCGAGGTGCTTTTCCCAGTATGAA
>JAYSTS010000416.1:0-8802 GCA_043719475.1 Gammaproteobacteria bacterium
CCGGCTAAGTCAAGACCTTCCTTCACAACAGTGCTCCTTGGCGAGTTGACCGATCCGTTAACATGTGCGCGGTGCTCGAGACGTTTCTGATAACTATCATGATGGTTCGGCAAGCAGATATTGTCCAATCGGCCCGTTCATACCTCATTTTACGAGCCTTTTCTCCTCAAATAGTGGAAACCCGGCTTCTTACCAGCCGGTAGACAACTCGCCGAACGCCCGTGAGCGCAGGCTACAACACTCGGCCACGCCACCCGTATCCTGGGAGCGCGCGATCGGTTACGGCCAGTTTCGTGGTACCCAAGCTGCGATCATCGAACGAAACGTGAGCGGCGGTGACAGCCTGGTGCTCACGACCACCGGAGGTGGCAAGTCACTCTGTTACCAGATCCCCTCATTGTTACGCTGCGGCGTGGGCATCGTCATCTCGCCGCTGATCGCGTTGATGCAGGACCAGGTGGATGCGCTGGTGCGGCACTCGGCGCAAAACTGGGCTGCTCAGGCCACGCGGCTCCGCTACAGCGCTTCGGCCACTTATCGCCCAGGTCTGGAATGCACACCGGATATCGGTGACACGACCACGTTGGATGCAATGCGAATCGAAGCGGTTCCCACCGACCACGCCACTCCTCGGATAGTCGATTGGCAAAAGTGTCACGGCGATCATCACTGGCCGACTGGAATCACTCGACCGTCCATTGCCCTCACAGGACCGATTGTTCCCTGATTGGTGCCATGACAATCGGGCGGCGATCGGTCTCGATCACCTCCTGACCATGACCTCCGGACTCGACTGAAACGAAACCTGCGTGGTGGTCACGGATTCGACCCGAATGCTCTTTCTCGATGTGGCTGCGAACCCGTCCTCTCGCCAGCCTCACTGCGCAAAACCCCGGTACCTGCTTCTACTATTTATTCCTCGGGAACCACGAACCTCTTGAATGAAGCGGCTGCACCAGTATCTCGGAGGAACCTCCGGTCCATATACGTTCTTCGACCAGGAACTGCGCCGCCCTCTCGGTCTGTCTGGCACTCTGTTTCTGGCTTTGTTTGAACCGGACGCATCCGGTATCCCGTCGGCAGCTCCTGTGTATACGCATCGGGTCGCGACTGGGCACGACCCGGTTTGCTTAAGCTCGACTGCGGTGTGAGGCAGGGACAGGCCCTGTTGTCACCGGAATGGGTCGAACGCGCTACCACGCGTAACAAGAGTTCCAACGATCCGCGATACGGTTGTCAGTTCTGGTTGAAACGTGGCGGCGAAACGCTTCGGTGGGAAGACATTCCTGAAGACACCTCCGCCATGATGGGCAATCGCGGGTACACGGTGATGATCACTTTTTCTAGAGGATGGTGATCGTCAGACTGGGATGGAATGCAGGTCCTTATCTGCTCGAAGACCGGTTTGTACAAAACATCCAAGCTGGCGCGCGACTACAGGATCGCCTCCAGCCAGGTCGGTAAATCCAGCGTCACTTTCGGGTCAGGCTTTCCGCTACGGAAGCGGCCAACCAGGCGGAATGGATGATGGGAATCGGAGTTGTTGAAAATCGCCGCCTCATCGACTGCTCGAATGGCATCAATCATGAGCGCGTTTACCCTTTCCAGTCGCGCCAAAACCTTCTCGGTGGGAACGTCGTGGCGCGTGTTCTGCTGAAAGCCAAGTTTGACGCGTTTGTCATGAAGATCGGGAGAATCAAGAAAGACGTAAAAAAGCAACACTTCGTAACCGCGCGCCTTCGCGTCGTTGATCAAATCAAGCTTGGACGTGTGAGAAAATACAGTTTCGTACGCGAAACTTTCGCCTGATTCGATCATGCGCTGATAAATCTGTCGTGCCTTCTGCCACGCAACCTGATCCCGCTCCGCAGTTGGCAGCCCAACCAGCAGCTTCGCCAACTCGTCTGCATTGACAAACGGAATTCCTGCGGGCTCCAGATTCAATCGATAGAACGTGGTCTTTCCTGCGCCGTTGCCACCACAGAGCAGGAAGAGTCGTTTGGTCGTCACTTGGCAGAGCGCGACCGCGAATTGGTTTGAGCGGCCCGACCAATCTTGGACGGCTTTGAAGACTCTCGATGATCAGCGGGACGACCGACACTCCGCTCGTATTCCTCTTTCGGGAACGCAGGTGCGGAGTGACTTGGTACAAAACGGCCTTCAATCCAATCACCCTGTACCACCGAGCCGTGACTGACCACACGGACGCCGCCCACGCGCTCGGGATCGCTCTCAACAACAAACTGCTGCGCCTGAATTGCGTCTCGCAGTTCTCCGGAGTCATTTCGGGCTCCAAGCCGGGTGAGCACCTCGTCCATCGTCGGGGTAAGCGCGGTTGTTGCTACTTGCACGACAACACGCACCTGCCCGAGCCGCAAGAACCGAATGTTCTCTGCACTGAGTTGCGAACAGACCAGCTCACCGACTTCCGCCCAATATTCGATTTGTTTGCCGATGGACCGCTTTGAGATTCGAGCTTCGAGTTCCGCCCTCTGTTTCAGTGCCTCGTCGATACGAATCGTCATCAATCACCTGCCAATGAAGAAATAACGGCAAAAATTATACATGTGTAACATTATGCTACAAGTGTAGCTATTATGAACACTTTGTAGGCGCTTCTCCTCCGAGGGAAACCCGGATCTACACCGCGACGGCTCGACCCAGTCCGCAAACTCCTCGACCACAGACAACCTTGCCCGCCTGAGTGTTGAACTTCCCCTTTCGCACAACAACCCGTACGTCGACCGCCAGTTTCCACGTGCGAATTGCCATCACGACCGATCATCCATACTCAGCGCAATCAACGGAAATGCCCGTTGTCCTCCTAATCCTCCGGCGACGTGATCACGGCGTCTGATCGACGGCGCCGTAGCCATCGGTGCTTCGGATGCCGGCATTTACGTCGGGCCGACGCGGCTGGAGCGGTATAAAGCGGAGTTTCTAGGCGTTCTCGAGGAGTGCGTTGACTGAAGACGCCAGATGCGCCGGGGCCGGGCATGTGAGATTGCACAGGCAGCAGAACGTCAGCCAGAGTTACCCGCGGTTGCACACAGTTGCTGGCGAATCGCCGAGCAAGTCCTGTAATTTCTGACCCACCCGAGGCCCCGATCATGACCACCATTCAAATTTCCCTGCCAGACGAGCTGGCACAGAAAGCCGCAAATGCAGGCCTATTATCAACCGAGGCAATGGAGGCGATGCTGCGTGAGCAACTGCGCCGCCACGCTGGTTCTGCGCTGACGGCAATTTGGCACTCCTCCTCCCCGGAAGAGCTCACACCCGAGATCGAGCAAGAGATCGTCAACGAGGTTCGTAACGTGCGGGCCGATCAGAGGCAGCACCGGGCGAGTTGATGCCAGGTTCAGAACACCGACCCTTGCGGCTGGTACTCGACACAAATGTCGTCAAAGACGGTGTTGTAAAACACCTTCTTTGTTCGTACCAGGGATGGCACAGCGAAAATCGATCGCGTCAGCGGATGATTTTCGTAAAACAAGCACAGACAGGAAGTCTGTGAGCGCAGCAAAAGTTAGCTGCATGCGAACTTTTGCGACAACCTCAGGATTGGTCGCGCTCTACGTTGCACTGGTGACACTCGTAACGCCACGCAGCGTTCCACGTGTAGTAACCAACAACGCCGATGACGATCACGTGATCGCCGCCTAAGCGGATCAGAACGTGGGGTTCAGAAATTTCGCCATTATCGATCGGAGGTGAAAAATGATTGGGCCCAGGGGAAAACTCCAGGTTTAGCGCTCTTCACGAAACCGAAAGCAATTTGATGCCTGGCTCTCGATTGGTCCCGGTTCGGTTTTGCCTGTGATCATCCACAGACGGCTTACTTCCAGTATTCCGCCCTCCTTTCAATCAACATTTTTGATAGGTTGATTCCAATCGCCCACCTGTTCGATCAGCAGCTTTATGTCGTCAGGGGCGTGGTGTCTAACGGGTTGGACCAGCCGCGCCACCGGGGTTTCTTGGGTCGGCCATGCCGGCATAACCACCCTCAACACGCATCACGCTGTTGGCGTCACCGATGCCGCCCGGATATGGCCAGGACCTGAGCCCCTGATGTCCACGACTCTCGAGGATCCGCACAGTATCCGGGGACAACCCCCGCTGTTCGTAGAGGATTGCGTCGGGTTGCCACTGGTGGTGAACCCGCGGGCTGGAAACGGCATCTGACAGATTCATCCCGTGATCGATGATGTTGACGATGAGCTGCAGCGTCGTCGTGATGATCGTGCTGCCACCGGGAGAACCCGTGACCAGCAGCGCCTTGCCATCTTTGACGACGATGGTCGGCGTCATTGAACTCAGCATGCGTTTGCGCGGGGCAATGGCATTGGCCTCACGCCCGAGTAGTCCAAATGCGTTCGGTGTGTCGGGCTTGGCCGAGAAGTCATCCATTTCGTTGTTGAGCAGCATGCCGGTGCCGGCAGCCACGATTTTCGAGCCATACGAGAGATTCAGTGTCGTGGTATAGGAAACAGCGTTGCCTTGTTTGTCGATGAAGGAGGCGTGTGTGGTGTCCGGACTTTCCGCTGGCCATGAACCCGCTCCGATATCCGCGCTGCGGCTGGCCTTGGCGGGGTCGAAGTCGGCGAACCGACGCTGCGCGTACACCTTGTCGGTGAGCTGTTCTACCGGCACCTTGACGAAGTCTGGGTCCCCAAGATGCTCTGCGCGATCCGCATAAGCCCGCCGTTCGGCTTCCACCAAGACGTGCACCGCATCAGCGCTTCCGTAACCCATTTTCTGCAGATCAAACGGTTCCAGCATGTTCAGCATCTGAACCAGCAGCGCGCCGCCAGATGATGGTGGCGGCATGCTGAGGATTTCATGGCCTCGATACCGTCCGACTACCGGCGCACGCCACACGCTCTTGTATTCGCTCAGATCGGCCAGTGTGATGAGCCCACCACCGTTTTGCATTTCTTTCACCAGCAGATCGGCAGTCCGGCCTGCATAGAATCCGTCTCGGCCACCTCTTCGAATCAGATCCAGTGTTTTCGCCAGATCCTTCTGGATCAGGACATCACCTCGCTGCCAGGGTTTGCCCTTGTTTGAAAAGATGGCCATGGATGCCGGGTACTTCTGCATGCCAGGCAATTGCGCCTCGAGATCACGCGCCATATCCCGGTCGATCGGGAAACCCAATCGCGCCAGGCGGATAGCGGGTCGAAGTACTTCGTTGCGTGACATCGTGCCGTACTTCTCGAGCACTGCCAGCAATCCGTCCACGGTCCCCGGCACGCCTACCGCCAGGTGCGAGTAAGTCGACAATCCCGGAACAACATTCCCAGCCTGGTCGAGGTACATGTCCCGGCTCGCGGCGATAGGTGCCCGCTCCCGGTGATCATTGGTCATCACAGTGCCATCCGCTAAGCGAATCACCATGAATCCCCCACCCGCAAGGTTGCCAGCCGATGGATGGGTCACCGCCAACGCAAAGCCAGTGGCTACCGCTGCATCAATCGCATTGCCGCCCCCACGCAATATCTCGGCGCCTACTTGAGACGCGAGGGCGGAACGGCTTGCGACCATCCCATCGGAGTCAAACTCCGCTTCCGGAGCGATGGCAAGCAGGTTCGTTGATCCGAGCAGACCAATCAGCAGGAACAGTCCGTGCGCTTTGACGAGGGCTTTCATACACTCCAGGGATAACGAGAGATGAGGCATTGTGAGCGTTGGCCAGTAGAGCATCAACCGCACCCGTATACGCAGCGTCGGACATCGTCCCGCGACTGCGGCGCATTGCCGTATCCACGCAAGGTTTGGGAACACCCAACGCCTTCGGCAAGGGCAGATCTGGTGTACTCAAGGCCATCGAGCGTCTGGGCTATGTACAGATCGACACCATCTCGGTAGTCGAACGTGCGCATCATCATGTCCTGTTCAGCCGCGTCCCCGACTATCAGCCCAAACACCTGGATACCCTGCTGCGCGCCGGCAACATATTCGAATACTGGCACCATGCGGCCTCTTTTTTGCCGATTCGCGACTATCGATTCGCCATGCTGCGAATGACGCAGTTCAAACAAGGTGATGAACGGTGGATCAGAAGTCACGACGTTACGGAGATCAAGCGAACACTGGAGCGGATTCGTGCCGAGGGCCCGTTGCGATCACGCGACTTCTCTGATCAGAATCAAAAACGCTCTGGTTGGTGGGACTGGAAGCCCGCCAAGAAGGCGCTGGAGCAACTCTTCATGGAAGGTGAGTTGATGGTAGTTTCCAGGGACGGCTTCGAAAAAACCTACGACCTGACCGAACGAGTGCTGCCAAGTTCAGTGAATACGAGTCTGCCGAGCGTGAATGAGTTCGCTGAGCATCTTGTGGAATCCACTCTTGCCAGCCATGGCTGCGCCCAGTCACCGACCTTTACCCATCTTCGGCGCGGCATCAACTTGCGCAAGGCTGTTGAGGGCGTTCTGGCTGAAAAATGCAGCGTCCGCGAACTGACAAGCCTTCAAACAGATGATGGTCAAACCTGGTTTGTTCGCAGCGATCTTTGGGACGCCAGATTGCCGACCGTCCGAAGGCCGGCGGTCAGCGTGCTCTCGCCATTCGACAACTCGGTGATTCACCGTAGTCGTGGTCAGCGCCTGTTCAATTTCGACTATGTCATCGAGTGTTATGTGCCGGAACCAAAGCGCCGGTACGGTTACTTCTGCCTGCCCCTGTTACTGGGAGATACTTTTGTCGGTCGGCTCGATGCGAAAGCCCATCGACGCGAACAACGGCTTGAACTCAAACATCTGCATCTGGACAAGGAACTCGACGATGGCTTGCTGCCATCCCTGGTCACTGGCCTGCGTGCCTTTGCCACCTTCAATGGCTGCGTCGACATGACCCTGACTCGTACGACACCTGGCAGTGTCAGGAAAAGCCTGCTGCAAACAATCAAGGAGATGTCATGAACAACACGATCCTGATCGAACCTGCGTTATTGTTGGCCCAATTGGGTCAGCAGAATCTGCGTATCTACGACGCCGCTGTATTCCTGCACCCCGCCAAAACAGGTTACCGGGCAGAGTCTGGTTACGATGGCTACCTTAAGGCACACATTCCCGGCGCTGCTTTCATCGACCTCATCAAGGCTTTTTCGGATACCACCTCGGGTCTTGGCTTCACACTCCCGTCGGTTGCGGCGCTTGTCAAAGCTGCCAGCTCTGCGGGCATCGGCGACGACCAGCAGGTGGTGTTGTATTCATCCGGTCACATGATGTGGGCAACTCGGGCTTGGTGGATGCTGCGTTATCTCGGGCACAGGAATATTCGTGTACTCAATGGCGGGCTTGATCAGTGGCGCATGGCAGGTGGTGCCATCGAAACCGGCGAGAACCACTATCCCGCTGCATCGTTGACTGCGTCGCCACAGCCCAGTCTTTTCGTTGATCTGCAAGGTATGGAAGCGGCACTGAGCGAGGGTGTGTGCGCTGTGAATGCGTTGTCGCGCAATCTCTATACGGGTGAAGGGGACTTCAATTACGGACGTGCCGGTCACATCCCTGGATCCGTGCACATGCACTATGAGAGTCTGATGGAGAACGGTGCCTTTCGCGATCCGGCTGCGTTGCGCACTACGCTTTCGGCTCAGGGACTGATGAACAAACCACGCCTCATCATGTATTGCGGTGGTGGCATCTCTGCCACCATCGACGCGTTCGCCTGTTTGTTGGCCGGACATCAGGACGTTGGTGTCTACGATGGCAGCATGAGCGAGTGGGTTCGCGCAGGTAAGCCGCTCACCACCGGCGTTGCCCCCTGACCTTGCGTAATCGCAGATCTCGTCTAGGCTGAATTCAACAGGATGTTTATTGGTCAAGGACGACCACCTGCCCTTGCTTCGGCCTTCGGGAAGGTCATCTTCCTGCTCCTGCTCTGCTCCACTTCACCTGCACCCTATCCGTCCGCGCCCCGTCCGCGTTGAGATAACGCTCGTTCAAATTCAGTTCATTCTGGGTTCACCACTGATTCAGCGGTGTCGTTGTTTATTGTTCGGACTTTTAATCGTATGGAGAACCTTAAATGACGCCGTCGTCAGTCTGGTCCAGGGGTGGACGAATCCTGCTAGCAGTTGGATTGATCTTGCTTGCGGCGTCTGCTTCCGCCCGCGATCATCGTGGTCAATCTCCGCACGGCCCGCAATCCGTGCACGTCGACGTGCAGATGTATGGTCAGGGAGAGTTGAACATCAAACGCTGGCTGGAAAAGTATGGCGGTATCGATACGGACCACTACACTCTTACGGGCGTTGTGGTTCACGCCAACGGCCATCATCGAGGTTATGGCGGACATGCGCTGCTTCGCATTGGCAGCAACTACTCACCGCGAATTGAACTGCGGCCCGGCTCGAACCACATCCGCGCACCACGATATGACGACGGCAAATGGCGGCTCTATGTTCGAGAGGGTGCGCAGGTACACGCCGTCACGTTGTTGATCGAGCCACGTCAGCGTTATGCCTATGACCGTCGCTATGACGGTGATCAGGACCGACACTACGACCATGATCGTCGAAGGGATGATGGCTACCGCGTCCCACCGCCCGACGAGCATCACAGGGACGATCATCCTCGCCAACCGTTGCCACCTGCAGGTTCGCCGTTTGACCGGCCGCATCGTCACGATCGTCACTGCAGGCATTGATCGACCTGAACCGTTGGTTCAGTGACTTTGTGGGAGCGATCTTGCGATTGCGAACCGTTGGTTCCGTGATTTTGATCGGGTCGGGGTAACGGGATTGCGCCCGTCACCCCTCCCACACCACCGGACATGCGGACCCGCATCCGGCGG
>JAYSTS010000417.1:0-3695 GCA_043719475.1 Gammaproteobacteria bacterium
GGTCATCACCACGGAGCATCCCGACACTGAGCTGGTTCATTCAGGGCGCTTTGCATAAGCACGCTCGACCCGAGCCACACGCAATTCATAGTGTGAGTACCAGGTGTCGTTGCCTTGTTTGCGCGCCAGTTGATGCTCTGCGTTGGCTTTCCAGCCCGCAATACTGGCCTCGTCCGTCCAGTAGCTCACTGTAATGCCAAAACCATCCGGGCCGCGTGTCGACTCAAAACCGAGACAGCCAGGTTGCTGCAACGCAAGTTCCGCCATCGTGTCCGCCATAGCGTCGTAACCCTGCTCACCCGGTGTGCGCTGGTTTGTGAAGATCACGGCGTAGTAGGGTGGTTCGGGAGTGCGCGCGAAGGGTGTGTTGCTGGAGACATCGGGCATGGTCATTCCTCATCGATAAGCCGGTCCGCACGCGAAGGAGTCTGATCGGTTCTTCGGCATGTGGTAAGTCCTCATTGTCAGTCTGATCACTGTGGCATCATCCTCTCGCGATCCGATGACCTCTCGATCCGATGACCTCTCTATCTAATTACCTTGGCAGGAGCCACACATGCACCCATTTCCGCATTTGTATCACGCGACCGTCAGCAGCCTGAGCGGTGATTCGGGGGCGACGCTTTTGTCACCAGGACTGGTGACGACGGCCGTCGGTGCTCCCGCTGAATTTGGTGGTACAGGTAGTGACTGGTCACCGGAAACGCTGCTCGTTGGCGCGATTGGCAGCTGCTTCATTCTCGGTTTTCGAGCGATTGCCATGGCCTCGAAACTCGAGTGGTCGGATGTTCGTTGTTCGGTCGAAGGAAAGCTCGAACGTGAAACCACCGGCATGCGTTTTACTGAAATCACGATGCAGGCAACGCTAGTGGTGCCAGACGAGAGAAATAGCACACGTGCCGAACGGATTCTGCAGAAAGCCAAAGAAAGCTGTCTGATCACTAATTCGCTCAGCGCGACGGTTCACTTTTCGCAGGTCACACGGATCGGTTGACGCCACTCATCGAGGATTGCGAGAGCGCTGAATCGAGACGGTTGTTGAGTGCACGCTGGTACTGTTCCCCATGTCGGCCGCGACAGGAGAGTGCAGTACGTTGACGTTGCTGCCCGAGGCTTCACGCATCGTCCAGCGACCTTTGTGCGACACCGCCGTTCCGCGCAGCACAGCCAAATCAGTTTGCAGCAACAGTTCGAGTTCGCCTTCCTGGTTGAACACCCGCGCCAGGTCACCGTCGTTCAAGCCTAGTTCGGCCGCATCCGTTGGATGCATGTGAACGTTTGGTGCTCCTGCGAGTGCTTCGAGGTGTGGATCGTTGGCATAGGAGTCGTTCAATCGGAAGCGTGATGATGGCGTCAGCAGGCGGAACTGCCCGAATGCAGGTATCACGTCGACGCCGGCGTAAGGGATGCGGGGCAAGCCCATGGATACCGCCTGCTCGGAGGCGATCTCGATCTTGCCGCTCGGGGTTGCGAATTGCAGATCAGCCCAAACATTCTGTGGACTATCGCCCAGCGCGGTGTAGCCGCGCTCCGAAAGCGCCGCAAAGTCGAGCCCAAGGTTCATCTGCACCATTATTTGATCGATTAGGTCCGCATCGGTTTCGTACAGGGCTGGTTCGTCCAGTTGCAGGGCAGAGGCGAGACGACGAAAGATCTCTGCATTGGGCAGCGATTGGCCCAGTGGCGCCATGATCTTGCGCTGTGCGCCAATGTGCAGATGGAAGTAGCTGAACGTGATGTCGTCGAATTCAAGGAAACTCGCTGCTGGCAACACGATGTCGGCGTAGTGGCAAGTGTCTGTCAGGAAAGGATCGATGGCCACGGTGAACAGATCTTCACGCGACAGCGCAGACTTCAACCTGTTCTGCGCTGGCGCCGAAGCCACTGGGTTCGTGTTCCACACGAAAAGCTGACGGAATTCATCTGTGGCAAGGCGCGCAGCCAGTTCCATGTGACCGACTTTTTTCCCTGGCACGCTGACAGCCCCGTTGCCAGACGCTGCCGACGAAAGCCCTGCTCCAGCAAGGCGACCCAGGTCAATTCCGGCGAGAGCGGGCGTCCCGTTGAGATAGTAGAAGCCTGCACCTGGTTTGCCGATATTGCCGGTCAAGGCGGGTAACAGGCCCACCGCACGCATGATGTTTCCGCCGCGCGCCTGTCGCTGCAGGGCCTGGCCACACCACAACAGCGACGGCCCGGCGCCATAGAGCGCTGCCGCGCGACGGATATCGTCAGCCGGTACTCCCGTCTGCGACTCTCCCCACTCAGGTGTCGCCAGCGTTATCGTTTCAGTGATTTCGTCGAAGCCGATGGTATGCGTGTCGATGAACTTGTGGTCGAACTCACCGTTCTGCTGCAGGCAGTGCAACAGGCTGTATGCCAGCGCGGCATCGCTACCGGGGCGTGGTCGCAAGTGCAGGTCTGCGGCACGCGCGGTATCGGTGAGCGTCGGATCGACGACGATGACTTTGGCACCGGACTCCGACAACCAGTGGGCGTGTGCATGTGGTGCTGAATGTGCAGGGTTCGCTCCCCAGACCAGAATGCAGTTTGCGTCTTTGGCGGTGCGGGGGTCGAAACCCTGCACGGAACTGCCAAACAGGAGTGTCCACGCCACATGACCTGCTGCATTGCAGATGGTATCGGGGTCTACTTCGGACGCGCCGAGGACGTTGAATAAACGATTCGGGAAGAGGTAGCCAATCAGTCCGAGAGTGCCAGAGTAGTGGGTATGCAGGATGGCTGAGCCCCCATGGGTATCCAGCGTCTTGCGAGTCTCTGCGGCGATGGCGCTGAGTGCTTCGTCCCAACTGATGGGCGTGAAAGATCCAGATCCTTTTACACCGCTCCGTTTGAGCGGTGTCAACAAGCGGGCTGATGGGTCCTGCCAGACACCGTTGTAGGCCACAGCGCACTTGCTGCAGAGCTTCCCCCGAGCAACCGGATGATCCGGATCGCCGAGAATGCGGTGGGGGCCGCTGTCGCGTAACTCGACACGTATTCCACAACCGTCATAACAATCTCGTGGACAGTTGGTCTTGATGAAGCGTGTCATGCTGATTGGCTACCGTGCAGTTTGATGAACAGCGTGCGGATATCGTGCAGGGAGTGCATGAGATGCTGGCCGAGGCCGCGTTCGTGTTCCTCGGGAAAGACGAAGTCCGGAATCTGGAATACGGTGAGTCCGGCGGCGAGTGCAGCGCGGGTGCCGTTCATCGAGTCTTCCAGTGCCCAGCAATCAGCAGGCGATTCTCCCAGCATTTCACAAGCGCGCAGGTACGGATCGGGGTGTGGTTTGCCACGTTCCGTTTCGCCACCACAGACCAGGTGCGTAAACCGATGCCCGATTTCTGCCAACCTCAACTTGACCAGTGCGTTGGTGCGGTGGGTCGACGTGGCCAGGGCCAGGGGAATACCGGCATCGGTGAGGGTCTCCAGGATCTCGATGGCGCCAGACTTTTTGTCTACTGGCTGGTGGTGGACGTGCGCGTCGTACCGCTCGCCCCAGCGTGCGTAGATCTGTTCGAAGGGGAAGTCGGAACCATAACCTTCGCGAAGGATGACTTGCCCTGCGTCATAAGTTGAACCGACGACCTGACGGTAGACATCAAGATTCGGCTGATAGCCGAATTCGTTGCATGCCGCGATGAAGGTGTCCCGTGCCAGCCGCTCCGAGTCCAGTAGCAGGCCGTCCA
>JAYSTS010000418.1:0-1752 GCA_043719475.1 Gammaproteobacteria bacterium
GCAAACCAGCGGGCTTCAAGGAACTGATCGTTCGCAAGGAGTTTATCTGCAAGCTTCGATGAGCGAACCTCGCAGACATCCCAGATCAACTGCCAGAACTCTGCCCGATGGTTGATCGACCATTGATGCAGCGCCGCATAATCCGGTAGATCCTGCCGCGAGGATTTCACGACGCGATGACGAAAAGCCTCCATCTGGCTGCGTCGGATCTGATCCTCGGACGGTCGCCAGAGCTCGGTCAAAGCGTGATGTTCCGGAAGCAGTTACGTACCTCCGACACAAACTGTGCAGGCTGTTCAAAGGCCGCGAAGTGGCCACCCTTGTTCAGTTCGTTCCAGTACACGATGTTTGGATATCGCTTCAAGGCCCAGCGCTTTGACGCCCGGAAGATTTCCTTGGGGAAAATGCTGGCGCCCATGGGTGTTGTCACCGTATCGGTGAAACCCCCGCCGAAACTTTCCCAATAGAGCCGGGCAGAAGACGCGCCGGCTGCGTTCAACCAATACACCATGACGTTGTCGAGCATCTCGTCGCGGGTCAGGACATTTTCCGGGTGCCCGTCGCAATCGGTCCAGGCCCAGAACTTTTCCATGATCCATGCCATCTGACCCACTGGTGAATCGACCAGCCCGTAGCCTACCGTTTGAGGTCGTGTGCTTTGCTCTTTCGAATAACCACTGTCCCAGTCCTGGTAGTGTTTCATGCCAGCCAGTGCGGACTGTTCCAGGGGTGTCAGTGAACTCATGGTGTCCGGGTCGGGAGGCGCGATCACCATGTTGAGGTGAATGCCCTTGCAGTGCTGTGGGTCTTGAAGCGCCACCTGGCTGGTGACAATTGAACCCCAGTCGCCGCCCTGTGCGAGATAGGCGGAGTAACCAAGACGCGCCATGAGATGTCCCCACTCCAGCCCCATCTTCTGCACGCCCCAGCCAGGTTTGGTCGGTTTGCCCGAAAATCCGTAGCCGGCCAGGGATGGACACACCAGATGAAAAGCGTCAGCGGCGGTACCGCCATGCAGTTCAGGGCGGGTCAATGGTTCGATGACCTTGAGGAATTCCACGACCGAACCGGGCCAGCCGTGGGTGAGGAGCAGGGGCTTTGCATTTGCGTGTGGTGAGCGGACGTGCATAAAGTGGATGTCGAGCCCATCGAGTTCAGTCATGAAGTTCGGGTAGGCATTCAAACGTGTCGCCAGGCGGTTATGGTCGTACGTGTTCTGCCAGTAACTGACCAGTTCGCGCACGTAAGCGAGAGGAATCCCCTGGCTCCAGTCCGCTGGCGTTTCCTTGTCAGGAAATCGGGCGCGGGCCAGTCTTGCCTTGAGATCCGTAATATCCGTGGAATTGACGCTGATCGAGAACGGTCGAATGGCTGACATGAAATTTCCTTAGAGGGATGCACAAATGTGACCGCCGTCAATAACGACGACGGAACCGGTCATGTAGCTGCTGGCGTCCGATGCGAGCAGCAACAGTGGACCATCGAGATCTTCGAATTCGCCGAATCGACGCATAGGTATGCCTTTGACGAATTCCGGGGCCTGCGCACTTTCGAGCAGCAGACGACTGACGTCGGTGAGGATGTATCCAGGCGCCAGGGCATTGACCCTGATGTTGTACTTGGCAGCTTCCAGCGCCATGACCTCAGTCATGCGAGTGAGCGCGCCCTTCGAGACGGCATAGGGGAACTGGCCCTTGATGGTTCGCTTGTCGGTGATGGAGGAGATCATGATGATGTTGCCCCCCGATCGCT
>JAYSTS010000419.1:0-28181 GCA_043719475.1 Gammaproteobacteria bacterium
GCGTCCTGGGGCAGATCCAGCAACAACTCAGTGAACACGTTGATGAGACGGGCAGTGTTCTCGGCGCGCTCAAGGTTCCGACCAACCCAGTACAACCGGCCTGCAAGAGATGACAGCATCAGACGTCCTCGACGATCCAGGTGTCTTTACTGCCACCGCCCTGCGAGGAGTTCACCACGAGCGAACCCTTACGCAGGGCAACGCGGGTCAGTCCTCCGGCCGTCACTGACATCTTCGAACCCTGCAGGACAAAAGGTCGCAGATCAACATGCCTGGGTTCGATGGCGTTATCACACACCGTTGGCACCGTGGACAGCGATAGCGTCGGTTGAGCGATGTAGTTGCGCGGATTGGCCCGCACCTGGAGCCGCATGTGCTCAACTTCTGCGCGAGTGGCATGCGGTCCCACCAGCATCCCGTAACCACCTGATTCATTGGCCGGTTTGACCACAAGTTCTGCGAGATGCTCTTCGACATACTGCATGGACTGCGCATCGGCACAGCGCCAGGTCGGCACGTTAGGTAACAGCGGCTCTTCAGCGAGATAGTACCGGATCATCGCCGGGACATAGCTGTAGACCACCTTGTCATCGGCAACACCGGCACCCGGCGCGTTGGCGATGGCTACATTACCTTTGAACCAGGCGCGAAACAGACCAGGCGTACCCAGAACCGACTGGCGATCAAACGTCTGCGGATCCATGAACGCATCGTTGATGCGCCGATATACGGTATCTACACGCCGGAGCCCTTCAATCGTGCGCATATAGACACAATCATCATCAAGCACGATCAGATCTCGTCCGGCTACCAGCTCGGCCCCCATTCGTTGGGCGAGAAAGGCATGTTCGAAATAGGCAGAGTTGAATATGCCGGGCGTCAACACGACGATTTCCGGTCGATCGCCTGGCCGCGGCGACAATGACGCCAGCATGTCGAACAGCTGTGACGGGTAGGCATCAACCGGTCGAATGCGCATGGTGCGAAAAACTTCCGGGAACACCCGCTTGGTGACGCTGCGATTTTCCAGCATGTAGGACACACCGGATGGCACGCGCAGGTTGTCTTCCAGGACATAGACCGTACCATCCCGATCACGCACCAGATCAGTGCCACACACGTGAGCCCACACACCATGTCGAGGCGAAGCGCCAACAGCCTGGGGCAGGAAGTCCTTGGAACTGAGAATCAGATGCGAAGGGACGATGCCATCGCGAACACAATTCTGGTCGTGATAGACGTCATCGATGAACATATTGAGAGCCTGCAGTCGCTGCTCAAGACCTGCCTCAATGCTCGCCCATTCACTTCGTGCAATGACCCTGGGAATGATGTCGAGCGGCCAGGCGCGATCGAGATTCTCGCCATCCGCGTACACGGTGAAGGTAATGCCCATTTCCATGATGGCGCGATTCGCTGCTGCCTGCCGGGATTTCAAGCCACGATTGGAGAGTTCTTGCAGGTAACTCATGAGCGCCTGCGCAACCGGGCGAGGGGTTCCTTCGGCAGTCACCAATTCATCGTAATGTTGATGGCCTTGATAGGCCGACCAGTTGGTACTCATCGCCTTGGGATTTTCCTGCTCGCTCGATGACTCGATTCGACTATGCTAACTCAGCTACAGGCTCGACCGGTGTTGAAAGCAAATGTCGGGCCGGGCCGGTCGAGTTCTCACCAGATTCTACTGGTTCACAGATGCTTCATGTGGAGACGCGCACAATCGAGGCACCTCAGGCGCACGCTCGGGAGGATGCGATGGGTTATCTGAAGATCTGGACGACAGTGTTGCTGATGGCCGGCCTGCTCGCCATGCCAGTCCATGGCGCCGCCAAGAAACCGGCCATCTTGATTAAAAAAACCATGGATGGTCGTTGCCTGACAATCAATCACACCGACTACTGGAAGACCAAGATCTATGTTGGCAAGCCGAATTTGGGGGCTTGTATTGCCAGCGGGGGTCGAAAAGTCTGAGCAGGACTGAAACGATCTGTGATTGCGGCTGTCAGCCGACCGCCGCAATCGCTTCGAGAAACGTCTCGACCGTCAATTGGCCATCCAGCAGGCCGCACACCGCAGCCACAAACGGGGCCTCAAAGCCGGAACGCTGGCAAACATCACGAAACATCCTTGCCGCTCGAACGCCCTCGCTCACCATGACCATCTTGCCCTGAGCCTGCACCAGCGTCTGACCCAGTCCGAGCCGTTCGCCCATTTCACGGTTCCGGCCGTGGGGAGACGTCGCGGTCACAAACAGATCACCGATCCCGGCTGCAGTCAGCGCAGTCGCTGGGTCAGCGCCCAGCTTTGGCAACAAACCGACGGCTTCACGATAGCCTGCCGTAAAGATTGCAGCTTTCAGATTGTCACCGCCCAGCCCACTGGGCTTGAGCCCATCCGCCACACCACAGGCGAGTGCGATGACGTTTTTGAAAGCACCCCAGTACTCGGCGCCCAACGGATCACTCGCCGGAGCCAGTTTCAATGTGCGTGTAGTCAGTTGTTTCGCCACTCGAACTGCAGCCTCGCGATGCCGACTGGCAACCAGCGCGGTGGTATACACGCCCTGTGCGAGTTCAGGAGCAATGGTCGGCCCCATCATCACGCAGAGAACGTTGCTCTTGCCGCCGGCCTTGAGTTTTTCTTCGATGACATCGGAAATCAGTCGGTCGCCATCGGCCAGGCCTTTGGCCAGGTCAACCAGGACCTGATCTGATTTCAACAGCGGTACGAGGTCATCAACGACACTGAGAACGACACCTGATGGCAACGCCAGGATGACGTACTCGGCACCCCGGATAGCCTCGGCGATGGACATGGTGACCAGCATGCCCTCCATGATCACACCAGGCAGATACTTGGTGTTGATCTCGGTCGCCTTGAGGCTGTCGTGCACCTCCTGCTCAACCGTCCAGCCGATCACCGAGTGACCGGCCTGCAGCCAGTTGCGGGCCAGTGCGGTACCGAAGTTGCCAAGTCCGAGAACAGCGATTGCGCTCATGCTGTCACCTTGTCGAGCCATTGGACCAGATCACTAATAACCTCATCGCGATTGGTTTCATTGAAAACTTCATGCCGAGCCCCTGCATACCAACGGTGTTCGAGTCGCGACAGCCTGCAACCTCGATACGCGTCGAGCATGCGATTGATGTCCAGTTGTCCACCATGCACAGGATCATCTGCGCCAGCAAAGACGTAAATCGGCAGCGTCAGAGGAATCTTCGCGAGACATGCAGGGGTTTGTGCCATGGCTGCGCCAGCAAACAGATCCACCAATGAACCCGTCGTGAGAACAAAGCCGCACTCAGGATCATCGACGTACTTCTTCACTTGCACAGGATCACGACTAAGCCATTCAAAGCCAGTTGCGCCTGGTGTGTCGAATGCCTTGTTTGAGCCGCCAAACAGCAGCTTTTGCAGGAGTTCGCTCGATTGATCCGGTCCATGTCGAAAGGCTTCGAACTGAGCGATGAGTTTGGGTACCAACCGCCCAAAACGATTCTTGAAACCAGGCGAGCCTGATAATGCCAGCGCATCGATGGAGTATCCGTGGCGGGTGATGTACTGCTGGCACAGCATGGAGCCCATGCTGTGCCCCAGCAGGATCAGTGGTACATCGGCATGTCTGGCACGCAACATGCGATTGAATTCAAAGGTGTCCGCCAGTGTGCGGTTCCAACCGTCTCCACCCATATAACCAAGTTTGGCTCGACCGGTTCGACCATGACCACGGTGGTCGGTCGCAAACACCGCATAGCCTGCCTTGTTGAGTGCCTGAGCGACGGCATCGTATCGACGAGCGTGTTCCCCCATGCCGTGTGCGATCTGCACGATGGCTCTCGGAGATTCGATATCCCATGCGAACCCCGCGACTGTCTGGCCATCGCTTGCGACCAGATCACATTGTTGCATCGACTCCCCCTCCGTTCGCCTGCGGTGACCTTACTCTCTCTTTTCGTCTTCTCTATTGTCGTCCTGGGAATTGTGATCAGGATCTTCCTCCCCAACTCCCGGATCGGGGGGCGGTGCCTGATCCTTTCCTTTGCCCGTTCGCGGACGAAACGGCGCCTCAAAGGCCTGACGCACAAGATTGAGCGGATTCATCTCGTTGAGTTGACGCAGGTTTGAGCGAAACTGCTCCTGATGATCGAGGAATGACACGATGCTCTGTTCGATGTATCGGGAGACTACCCCACCCATGCGGTCACCATAAAAGCGGATGATCTGCTCGATCGCACGATTGGTGAGCACTGCCTGATGGCCTTCGGTTTCCTGTTCTGCGAGTATCTGCAGCAATACGGAGCGCGTGATGTTGGCGCCGTCTTTGGCATCCAGAACTTCGATGCTCTCGCCTTTCACAATCAGGTCGCGCGCATCTTCCATCGTCACATAACGGCTGTCTGTCATGTCGTACAGCCGTCGATTCGGGTATTTTTTCAGCTTGTGCATGACGCCCTTCAGTTCCGGCACGAACCAGCCTGGTGGAATTTGTCGGGGCCTACTGTACCGGATCGCGACTGCTTCAAGGCGCAGACGTCGGCGTCGGATACACCAGACAACGCATGCCACATTTACGATCGAACTTCCGCCAGTTGGCAGGGTCCTCGGCGAGCCTGTCAGCGACCACGTGCAGGACGTCTGGACTGACAGCCATGCCGCTGTGACTCCCCTGTACCTCAATACTTTCCGCGAGTGCGGAATCCCGTTCGATGCAGGTGTCCCAGGCGACTACACCGTCGCGTTTGCTATAAATCGCGGTGGACGGCATCGGCAGCGGAGCACGCGGATCGCTCTGACCAAACCGGGCCCGCATTTCTTCAACCGAGAGACCTGACATCTCTTCAAACAGTCGACCAATCATTGCGTTGGTGTTGCCGTGTTCTGTCGCCGCAAACGGGCTACCCAGGGTAATGACACAACGTGTGGCGTCTGGAAACTTTCGGGCAATCTCCCGGCTGAACACACCACCGAGACTCTGGCCAACCAGGGAAATGGGCGTCTCGTACGCCTGCCAGGCCCGATAAAAACGTCGCATCGCGCCCTCGAGCAATTCCGGCCGTCCCAGATTTCTCCCTTGCAACCAGGGCAGTACCTTGTAGCCGAGGGACGTCAGAAAACGGCGTAACAAGAGAGTTGACTCATCACCACCCATGAAGCCGGGCATCACCATGACCGGATGGCCATCACCACGCGGGGCATTGGCTTTGAGAATGCCCCAGGTCGCCCCGAGCATCGTGGCTTCTAACAAGACACGCGGCAACTCGCTCAACGAATCGAACATTGCCGGGCCTGCCCTGCGCATCGAGGCTGGTTTCTGACTCGCTTCGGAACTGAATTTCGCTCCTGCCTGTTCGAACCTTTCATTCCCCACCGGGGGTACCACCGGATGTGTCATATTTATGTCACCGGAGTCTGCGGAAATAACCTTAACCGGTCAATCCAATGTTGCAGTGCAATAGCGGCACTTTGTAATAACTTCAACAACCCGAATCGAAAGCATCGAATTACAACGCTATACCGATGACTCGCGATTCCTTTCATTCTGTAAACAACCCCAGTGAACTTCAGTTCTTGTAAGCGTCATGCCGAAAGAGCACCATCTTTTGAAAATCGCAAACGGGGAATGCGAAATTGGCGACCTACATCATGTTCAGTACGTTGACTGACGAGGGGCGGAAAACGCTGAAGGAGCGACCCGAGAGACTGCGCGAGGTGAACAAGGAGCTGGAGGGCATGGGAGCTCGGGTCACCAGCCAGTACGCGGTGCTGGGCGGTTACGACTTCGTCAACATCATCGAAGCGCCTTCCAACGAAGTAATGGCTCGCATCGCCGTCGAACTCGGAGCACGGGGCACCATCAAGGTCACCACTATGCCTGCCATCGGAATCGACCAGTATGTCGAGATGATGCTGGCCAATCCTCCCCGCAAGCACGACTGAGGCCATAACATGCCCCGCTACGTCCTCCTCCTGCGTGACCATTCCGAGGGGCTGAAGGCGATTCGGGACGATGCGTCGAATGCGCACGCCATTCGCGAAGCCCTGGAACGATGGGAAGCCAAAGTACTTGGCTCATGGCGACTGCTCGGGGAATGGGATCAGTGCTACATCTTCGAAGCCCCGGACAACTTCAAAGCCTATCGAGCCACCATCGCCCAGGAATTCGGCACTACCAGCCAGACCGAAATCCTGCCCGCCGTTGATCTGGATCTCTTTGAGCGGCTGATCGGTCAGAGCGCGGAAACGGACGGCCCACATCCGTGGCAAGTCAAATGGTGGGCGAGTGCTGCCCGGCTGATCTTCTATCATCGGACCTATACCCGCTGGTCGCACCAGTACTTCACTGAACACGAAGTTTTTGGCAAGGACCACTGGGCCAAGGTCAAAGGCCCCTGCATTGTTATCGCTAACCACACCAGCCACTTTGACCAGATGTGCCTGATGAAAGCCCTGCCCTGGCGGGTTCGCCTCAATCTGTTTTTTGGGGCGGCGGCCGACCGCTGGTTCATCAAGGGTCGCAAGGAGATCGAGCTGCGACCGTGGTATCAGTCATTGATCGCGGGGTTATACCCAATACACCGGGGCGGAGGCTCGAAAACTCTCGATTATCCAAAGTGGTTACTGGATCAAGGCGCCAATCTGATGCTGTTTCCAGAAGGCACGCGCGCTCGGGGGCGAAGCTTGTCCCCTTTCAAACACGGCGCGGCAATTCTGGCGCTGGAAAAAGGCGTGCCAATCGTGCCCGTCTATCTCGAGGGCCTGAAACACATCCGACCACCCGGCAAGAAGCAGGCCGTGCCCGGACCGGTCGCAGCACACGTTCTGGAGCCATTGTTCTTCGCTCCAGGAACCAAGGTGCCAGAAGCCACTGAAATGGTGTATCGCGTTATGCGGGAAGCTCACAATCAGGCACTCGCCCGCGAAGATGAACGACGCGCCCTAAGGACCCCACTGCCGGCAGAATTGGTTCTCGCAGAATGCACAAACCCGCAATAAAGCGGGTTTGTCGGGACCACCATTCGGTATCACAACGCCAGACTCAGGTCCGACGTAATACCGATGAGATCTTCAGGCAGCCTTGGCTTCTTCTGCCGGGCTCGCGGTCTCAACCACTCGGCGCCAGAGCGCGCCATTGGCTTCTACGGCTTCTTTGACCAGTTCGCCACGGGCCTTGAACGTTTCCTGGGTGCCGTTCCAGAGCTGCTCGGCATACGCGCGCTGCAGTTCGAAGAAAGACTGTACGTCTTTGACTTCTGGCAGCTTCTTGCCGAACTCCTGGTTGAACTCGACGTACTTGCGCACGCTCTGACCATCGAACTCGGCCAGCTTGCGCAGCCACTCGGCGTTAACTTCGAGCAGATCACGGCCTAACTGCACGGACTTTTCAATTGGATTCATGATGCGTTACCTAAACTGTGTTACTGAGCTGTGTTTACGGGCGGCTCTGTCAGGAGCTCTATGTGCGACACTATTTGCTGCATCGCACAACGAAACGCATTGTGCACCACAGCATAAACCTTGGCAAGTTCTTTTTTAAACAGACTTTAAAACTACTTAAATATTTATATTTCAATATCTTACGTTAATTCATAGGGAATTTCGCCGCAACATACCGCACATTTTTTAGCAACATTTGGACAGCAAACGGGCCAGAAGCAGAAATACTTCTGCGTTGCATCCCATGCCAACATGCGAGGAGGTCACTTCGTGATGTTCGACGTGTACGTTGTGCCGATCGATGCTCGCTTGCCACGCTACGACCCCGTCTGATTTCGAATAGATCGAGTGCACGGGGCAGAGAATCGGCACCTTCTCTCTTTCACGCTGCAGTTGAGCACCTTGCGCAGGCGTTACGTTGCTGCTCTGCAGCACCCAAAATCCGATCGATGACACCGATAAACCACCTTGAATGGGTGTGCCCATCGTCGTCACGCTCTGCACGCACTGCACATCTCGTCTCGCAAGTTCCCTTGCCAGGATCCCACCCCGACTCCAGCCAATCAGCTGTACGGGTCTGCTCGCCTGATTCGCAAGCGTCTGCACGCGCGGCATAAGTTCTTCAAGCAAGCTGTGCATGGGGCCACGATTAACGCCGGCACCCCAACCGACCGCAACGTAGCCAAGACTATTGAGGAATCGGCGGAGCAGCCAGGTTGAAGCATCGTCAGCCATGAAACCTGGCAACACCATGACCGGGCCTGCGCCGCGTGGCGCCTGCAATCTCAGCAGGGGAAGTTGGGCAAGCAGGGCGGCCGCTTCCAGAGCAACTCGCCCTTCCAGCGCCTGTTTGAATACCGAAGGCGGCTGGATCATTCAGGCCGCTACAGTCGGAGCGCCTGGTCGTCCTGATCGGTAAAACCATCGATGTCATGCGACATGATGACGAGATCATGGGAACGTCCACGCCGATCTTCCACACAGTCAGCAAGCAAAGCTTCGGGCGTGAAGCCGAGACGTTTGAACACTGCCTGAGAGCCCAATTGGTCGGGCGTCATGTGGGCCATGATCTTGCGCAACCCGAGACCACGGGCCACATCGAAAATCTTGGCAATCAGCTGTCGCCCAAGGCCCAGGCTGCGGTAGTCAGACGCCAGATTGACGCGAATTTCGCCAACCCGCCGCGTCCAGCGCGCCGGATTGCGATCAACCGTTGCGTATCCAGCCAGCCGATCGCCATCGAAAGCCAGCAGCGACACGGTTGACCCTGCTGCGACATTGGCTAACCAGTTCGCAACCGCCGAAGCCTGAGTGATATCAACCCGCAGGAACAGCAGGTCATCTTCTGGAAGGCTACGTGCAAATTGCAGGATAGCGTCATCATCACCTGGTTTTGCCAAACGCAGTTCAACCATGCGTTTGTCATTCAACGCCACTTTGATCGGGAAGCGATCAAGCAGTGATTGCACAGAATTCAGATCGTTCATGTTGTTATTTTCCTGGTTGGCGTCGAATGCGATGAGCTGGCCACAGCAGCGATTAGCTGGCCGCAGCGTTGTTTGGTGCCAAATCGGCTTGTGACAAGTCGGCCGCAGCCAACAGCTCACTAAACGCGTCCACTACCCCGTCGGCCATGATGTGGAGATCGGGAAGCAATCGCGGATCGCTGATGAAATTGAAGTACAGGCCTTGGTTATAACTGACCACGGCAATGCCATAGCCGATATTGCCGTTAAGCATGAGCACCGCCAGAGAATCGCTGATTCGATGCCCGAGCAGATACTGTGTGGTCTGGACACCGGGAATATTGGTGCAGGTGAAGTTGTATCCCACCATCGGCAGGCGCGGCGCAAAACTGGGTGGTACTGGCAATGGGAACCGGGCGGCAAGCGCCGTCGGGTCGAAGGCAGAGCCTACCAGCAGCGTTGGCGCCATTGTCAACGGCGGCAAGGACGGCATGGACTCCATCATCAACTCCATCGCCTGCGCTTCGCGGTTCTGCTTGATGTGCTCAGTCTCCCAGCGCACCTTGCGCAATCGCTCGGTAATTTCCATGGGTTCCGCGCTGAACATCGGGAAGATGCCCGACACACGATTGCCCAGCGCTCCCTTTTCGTCTTCGCGTCGCACACTCACTGGCACCATGACACGCAGGTGTCTTTCTGCCACTCGTTCCTTGTGCAGCGCCATGTAACGCGCTGCCGATTCAACCACCAACGCCAGCACGACATCATTGACCGTGCCACCAAAGGACCTGCGTATGTTGCGGAACGCACCGAACGAGAGGCGACGCCATTCGAACAGGCGCTTGGGGCCTATCATCGACGCATTCCAGGGCGCAGTAACGACAGGCTCTGAGATAAAACGCGTCATCGATTCGGCTGCTCGACGCAGCAGTTCGCCCCGCTCGGCACTGCTTTCCTGACTACCAAACTGCGTCCGCCATTTTTCTGCAGTCTCTGCAGCAGCTTCGCTGGTCAGTTCAAAGGGAGTGGGTGCCGGAGCAGGTAACCAGGCTTTAGCCGGTGCGGGAGTGGGTGGCGGGTCTTTTTGCAAATCAAACAGGATCAACGAAATGTCGATACCGGATGCACCATCCACCAGGGCGTGATGCCCCATGGACAACAAGACGGTGTGACCACTCACGCCCTCAATCAGAACCATCATCCACAGCGGCTTGTCGCGAGGCAGTAGCGGCTCAGTGAGTTTGATGCTTGCCTGTATGGCATCTTCCAGCGAGGTTCCAGGAGCGACCGCATGGGATCGCACATGGTGTTTGAGATCGAAATCCGGATCATCGACCCACTTCGGATGCGCGATGTTGAATGGCACGAAGGCCAATCGCTGTCGGTAGCGCGGGATCAGATGCAGTCGGGACGCCATGTGATCCACGAACGCTGCGAAGGGTATTTCACCCTCGATGACGGTTACGCTGGCACCGTGCATGGGAGCACTTGCGGTTTCTGCATACAGGAACGAAGCATCGTGATCAGTCAGCCGCATGGGATTCTCGTCGCGGGTTGGTCGCTTTTCATATCAGAGTTGTTTTCAAGATCAGCACTACTTGTCGCTGCGCGCGCCGCCTGCCGCTGACACCATGGAGAGGAATCCCTGCCAAGGCGCCATCGCACCCGCAAACATGTTGCGGATGAATTCTTCACGTTGGCCCTGACTGGTCTGGAAGCCTTCGCTGAACCGTTCCAGCATCTGCTGCTGGAAACCTTGTACATCCGGCAACCCCATGAATCGACGCAATTCTTCGGGCGAAATATCGACTTCGACATTGATTTTCATGGTGAGCGGATTCCTTTGTGTGCTGTGCAGCATACTCAAAATGGATATTCGGGACGAGAGAAACGTATCATGTTCGTGACACGCGACACCGGAAAGCACATGGCGGCCCAATCCTCTGCAGACACCAACCACGAGCGTGTTGCCGAACGAACCGAAGGTGTCGCGCTATCGGGACTGTTAGGCGCCAACCCCGAGACGATCCTTGCCAACTGGCAGACTTTCGCAGGTCAGGTTGGTAAACAACCCGAACTGATGTTCCGCCTTCAGCTGCAATATCAGGCTGAGCTGGCTGCGATCTGGCTGGGACAATCCGATACCGCAGATGCGCGTGATCCAGACGACCCGCGCTTTGCTGATCCGGCGTGGCGCGAAGACCCCTATTTCAGTCGACTACGCAGAGCCTATTTCGCCTGGACTCGCACTCTCGACAGCTGGATCAACCAAGCCGAACTCGAGGGAATGGATCGTCAGCGAGCCGCATTTCTGTTGGAAATCGCCAAGGAAGTATTCGCGCCAGTGAATTCGCCTTACACCCCCGAGACCATCAAACGCGCCATCGAAACCCGCGGCGAAAGTCTCGTCAAAGGCATCGGGAACTTTCTCGATGATCAGGCCAACAATCACGGTTACCCGGCAATCGCTGACCGCTCTGCTTTCAAGGTGGGCGTCGACGTCGCACCGACGCCCGGCAAGGTGGTCTACCGCGATGAAATGCTGGAAGTCATCCAGTACGTTCCGACCACGCCCAGTGTGTATCGCCAGCCGCTGCTGTATGTGTTCTCCCAGGTCAATCGTTTCTATCTGGGCGACCTGACTCACGATCGCAGTTTGTTCCAGCAACTTCTGGCAGAAGGAATCCAGGTTTTTGCGATCAGCTGGCGCAACCCACTGCCTGAGCATTCCCAATGGTCATTGGCCAGTTATACCACCGGGGTCATTCGCGCGATCTCCGTGGTACGCAGTATCTGTGCGGTCAAACGAGTGGATCTGATGGGACTGTGCGCCGGTGGCCTGACCGCTGCGGCAGCAGCCGGTGTACTGCAGTCACGTGGGAAAAAGTGGATCAAGTCACTCTCCCTGTTCGTATCCATCCTCGACAACCAGCCAGGGGACAGCGATTTCACTCTTTTTGTTACTGACGAGTCAGTGGCATCACAGAAGTCGCGTGTGCGTGCGCAAGGCATGATGAAGGAACGCGATATCCTGGAAATGTTCGCGATGTTGCGACTGGACGAGAGTGTGTTCAGCTTCGTGCGCAGCAACTACTACCGGGGTGAAGCACCACTGGCTCATCCACTGCTGTTCTGGTCCATGGACTACACCCGCGTGCCAGCAGAAATGCAATGCGACTTCATCGATCTTGCGCATTGCAACGCCATGGCACTCGGTGAACTCGACATGCTTGATCAGCGGATCAACCTGAAAGACATCGATTACCCGGTCTACATCATGGCGGGAACCACCGACCACATTACGCCCTGGCGCGGTTGTTACCGCAGCGCGCACCTGTTTGGCGGGCCGGTGGAATTCGTACTGACGAATCAGAACCACACACAAACCATCAGTGCAAAGGCAGACAATCCACACTTGCGCTACTGGCTGCGCAACGACGCACCGACCGGAGCGGATGAGTGGCTGCAAGGCGCCAACGAACATTCAGGTGACTGGCGACACCACTGGATCAAGTGGCTGCAGTCACGATCACGTCGCGTAGACGCACCTCGCAAACTCGGTAATAAACGGTTCCCGGGAATCGACCATGCTCCTGGGCGTTACGTTCTGGAGCGATGAGATTCAGCTGGGTTTTTGCACCAGCCCAGCCATGAATTCGGCCTGTGCGGTTAGACGATCCGCATCGGGCTCACCAAAACTGTCGACGATGGACGTAAATCGCGCCGCCGCCGCGTCCCGGAATTCTGCGTGCGGAAACACATACAGCTGATTGGCCTTAATTGCGTCAACCACCTTCTGCGCCACGACTTCCGGTTCAATCCCGGTCTGCATTGCCATATGCATCATTGCACTGTGCGCTTTCGCGGCGGTCTCTGCATTTTTCTCGTCAGGCTCCAGTTCCTTTGGTCGGGTCCGTTCGCTCTCAAGAATGCGTGTTTTTACCATCCCGGGACAGAGAACCGAAACACCAATGTTCGAGCTCGCCAGATCTGTGCGGAGCGCTTCTGACAAGCCAACCACCGCAAATTTACTGGCGTTGTACACACCAAGACCTGGCGAGGTGATCATACCGGCCATGGATGCGGTGTTGACGATGTGCCCCCCTTCCCCATGCGCCTGAATTCTGCTGACAAACGTCTGCACACCGTTCACTACGCCACCAACGTTGACGCCCATGATCCAGTCCCAGTCGGCGTAGGTCACCTGATCCAGAGTACCGCCTCTATACACGCCTGCGTTGTTGCACACCACATGCACTTTGCCGAAACGTGCCTCCACTGCATCTGCAACAGCCGCAAACTGGTTTCGATCAGTCACATCCAGCTGAATCGCCATCACCTCCGTGTTCGCTCCCGCCAACGCCTGTTCAGCTGCTGCAAGTGCATCCTGATCAACATCTGCGATGACTACCCGCATGCCTTCGCTGATGAAAGCGCGGGCGAGCGCAAAGCCAATACCATTCGCCCCACCGGTAACAAACGCCGTCTTCCCCTGTAAATCCTGCATGGTTTTCAGTCCTCTCTACGCAAGCACAAATGACACTACCGAAGTCTCTACAAACTCTCACTGGTTTGCCATACCGCTTACCGCCACAATCGAGATCAGGAAGGCGGAGGGCCGCTTTCCTCACACCATAAGGAGTTGGTACTTGGCAGTCGGATCAGGTCTTACTGGAAAACACAACGAAGCGATCGCACTCGTCGGACGGATGACCCTGGAGGAAAAGGCTGGACTGTGTTCAGGCCGAGGCTTCTGGCACCTCAAAGCGATCGAGCGATTGCAGCTGCCCAAAGTGATGGTGACCGACGGCCCACACGGGCTGCGCAAACAAAGCAGCGGCGGCGATCACGTCGGCTTGAACGCTAGTGTGCCGGCGACCTGCTTCCCGACCGCCGCAGCCATGGCATGTTCCTGGGACCGATCATTGATCGAACAAGTCGGGATCGCTCTCGGCGCGGAGTGTGTCAAAGAAAACGTTACCGTATTGCTCGGACCGGGTATCAATATCAAGCGCCACCCTCTCTGTGGTAGAAACTTCGAGTATTACTCAGAGGATCCTTTACTCGCTGGTGAACTGGCCGCTGCATGGATCAGGGGCGTGCAATCATGTGGTGTGGGGACCAGCCTAAAACACTTCGCGGTCAACAACCAGGAAACCGGGCGCATGACCATCGACGCCATCGTCGACGAACGTACTCTTCGCGAAATCTATCTGAGAGCATTTGAAATCGCCGTAACAACCGCGCAACCGTGGACGGTCATGTGCGCCTATAACCGCCTCAATGGAGAGTACTGCGGCGAGCACTCGTGGTTATTGAACAAAGTGCTGCGCGACGAATGGGGCTTCAAGGGTCTGGTCGTTTCTGACTGGGGCGCAACCAACAGGCGTGTTGAGGGGTTAGCCTCCGGCATGGACTTGGAGATGCCGGGCAGTGGTGGGGCCAACGACCGACTGATCGAAGCAGCTGTGCGCCAGGGAACGCTGCAGGAAAGTGTGCTCGACCAGACCGCCGTGCGCATCACCAGCCTGATCCTCGCCGGACGGGACTTGGCCGAATCAGTGCCGAAGCCCGACATGACCGCTAATCACGTACTGGCACGACGTATCGCTGCTGAAAGCTGTGTGTTGCTGAAGAATGAAAGTAGCGTGCTGCCCTTGGCTTTAAAAACAAACCTTGCTGTGATTGGCAGCTTTGCGCAGGTTCCACGCATTCAAGGCGCTGGCAGCTCACAAGTAAATCCAACCCAGATCGATGACGCTTACACGGCGCTCGCCGAACAATTCGGTCGTCCTCTGCCATTCGCGCGTGGTTATGACCAGCATTCCACAATCCTCGACCCGGAGCTGATCGAGGCAGCCGTCGAGTTAGCAAAGGCCGCAGACACGGTTCTCTTGTTTGTAGGGCTACCGGCCATCTGTGAATCAGAAGGGTTCGATCGCTCCGAGTTCGCCATGCCAGAACAACATCTGGCGCTGATCAACGCCGTGTGTGACGTCAACGCCAACACCGTCGTGATCCTGACCAGCGGGTCTCCAGTCGACATGACCTGGTCCAATCGGCCTCGCGCAATACTTGCGACGTACCTGCTTGGTCAGGCAGGCGGAGGCGCAATTGCTGACCTGATCACCGGACGCACCAATCCATCCGGCAAGCTGGCCGAAACCTGGGCGTGGGAACAAGCTGATCTACCTTGTGATCCCTGGTTCGCAGGCGCGGGGCGGCAGGTTCAATATCGAGACGGCCTCTTCGTCGGTTACCGCTACTACAACACAGCCAACAAGGGTGTGGCATACCCGTTCGGGCATGGACTGTCTTACACCAGTTTCGACTACGAAAACATTGACGCGCCGGCCTCCTGGTCGGTGGACACCGGACCACTCACCATTCGTGTGAATGTCGCCAACACCGGCAACCGAAGCGGTAGCGAAGTCGTGCAGCTCTATGTCGGCAAAGCAGGTACCGGCGTGTATCGACCGGCTCAAGAATTGAAGGGTTTTTGCAAACTACTTCTACGTACCGGCGAAATCGGCGAAGCACGGTTTGAACTTGACCACCGTTCATTCAGCTATTTCGACAGCGGGCATCAGCGCTGGTGCATCGAGGCTGGAGACTACGAATTGCAGATTGGCGCATCAAGCCGTGACATACGGCTGCGGTTCACCATTAACATCAAGGCGACGGACACACCATCCAGCCAAGCCAGTGCACCTGGACCCGAATTTTCGAATGACGCACTGGCAGTGTCCGATGCAGTGTTCGCAGGCATGTTGGGCCGGCCGATACCCATACCGGAGCCTACCAGGCCATTTCATCGCAACTCGACGCTCGACGAAATTGCGGAAATGAGGCTGGGCGCCTGGGTCCGCAACAAAGCTATCCAGAACTTCCAGAAGCGTATGGGTGGCACAACAAACGACCCCACGTTGAACAAGATGTTCGATCAGATGGCGAAGAGCATGCCGCTCAGGGCACTTGCGCTGTTTGCCGGCGGAGCCATCAGTAACCGGCAGATCGACACACTGATCCACGTGCTTAACAACAGATGGTTCAGCGCCCTTGGAGAGTTAGTGAAGCGCAGTTGATCGCAGGAAGTTGCGGCTTCCTGCTTATGCCAGCTTGCCATCCTTGATCGGGGGGTCCAGGTCAGGCATGAACGTTGGTCTGCCACCTTCGGCCCCACAATTGAAGTGGCTGGTCTGCTTGAAGGGATTGTGAATGATGCCGTCGAAGGGAATGACCTTTCTGTCATCGCCCCCACCCAGGCAATAGTTATTGATCTTGCCGTTGGTGGAAGTAATGGCGTCGCCTTGCTCCCTTGCGCTGGCGGAAGTCGAGCCGACGGTCAGCACAACAAGCAGGGTGAGAGAGAAGTACTTCGTGAACAACAGGGCAAGCTCCGTAGGTAACGGAACTCACCCTATTCGCGGTTTATGACGCCTCTGTGACGCAGGGGTGACGCTACGGCGACGATCGAATCAGTAAGTCCGAAGAACGTAGCCACGCTCAACCATACAGTCCTTGTACAACTGGAACGCTCCGCTTTCTGCGAGCATGGGATTGGATGCCTCGGCACCGTTAGCCGACTCGCAAGCCGAGTTATCCGACTGATATGTGGTCTCCGGTTTTGCCGCAGCATCCCAATAGTGGGTTGGCTTCGTCTGACTGGAGGACGCGCATCCGGTCGTCAACACGACGGCGACGGCCACCAGCGCGCTAAGAAAAAATCTGTTCATTTGCAAACTCCCAGTACCGGCTCAAGTGCCGTACTGGAAGTCTGGTCCTGGGAGATTTTCCGTCAATAGGTTTGTTACAGTTTGATGACGATCTATGAATTATTTTTCCCGAGCGTGATTGACTCCAGATTTCGAGGTACGACGCTCGCGCCGGTCAAATCGACCAGCGCGCATCGATCAACATCGTCAACCCAGGTTCCTGTTCGATGATCTTGACGCCCTGCTGCACCACTTCCAGTTTCTCATCCAGCAGATTTCGTACCCGGAACTTCAAAGTAATCTGATCTGTAGGGAACCAGGAATAGGTTAGATCAAGCGAATGAAACGGTTGCTCAAACGCATCATCCAACCCATCAATGCCGGCAAACAGAATACGTTCACCAAACGAGTTGTAGGCAAGCGTCGCGCCATGCTTGCCGTCAGGCGAGTCGTAACCCAGTTGCATGTTTGTTACCCACTTTGAATGTTGGGTAAGCCGTCGCGAGACATTGGTAATGTTACCGACGCCTGGGCCAGGTAGGATCTTGATATCGGTATCTGACAGCGTCAGGTTACCCGCAACATAGAAACCCTGAAACCAGCTCCCCAGCCATTTCGATGCAAAATCAAGGCTTTTCAAACTTTCCAACTCAATACCATAGATTTCGGCACTATCGGCGTTGACGAAGTTGAAGAGAATATTCTCTTCGGTTGCACCACCCTGGACAGTCTCGATCGGCTGAGTGATGTCCTTGTAAAACAAGGATATCGACGCGTTGTCACCAGCATCCCAGAACCACTCAGCACGAACATCGTAGTTCTTCAGATCTGACGACTCCAGGAAGGGGTTGCCACGAACCCTGGCTTCTGTCAGAGGATCAATGTAAGTCGATCTGGATACTTCGCGAATGTCTGGCCGCGCCACGGTCTGGCTGTAGCCGAGTCTCAGCTGGAACTCATCGGACCAGAACTCTGGTCGAATCCAGGTGAGGGCAACGGATGGGTACCAGTCGTCCGTGACCTGAGCTGCGGCTTCGATTTCTGCTGACGTGAGCGGAATACGTGACCCCGTGAACTCCAGAAGGTTGACCGGTACGCCAAGCTGTTGAAAGTCTTCCCTGCGCGCTCCTGCACTCGCACGCCAGGTCTCGTTCCAGATCACATCGGCCTGAAAATACATCGCGTCAACGATCTGCCCGGCAAGGTAACTCTCGGTGCCAAAACCCCCTGTTCCAGCGACGATGCGCAGGTTGTTGGGCGTGTTCAGCACATTTGTGTCGGAGAACACTTCCGACGGAGCACCGTCAGCAATAGCCTGGAAAGCCGTTCCACTACCCCCGAGGCCGAACGAGTACTGCGTGTAAAAACGACCCTTCCGCACATAGTCGTATCCACCCAGCACTGTGACGTCAAAGTCTCCCAGATAGAGGGGGACCGACAGCTCCCAGCCATGGCTGACCACATCATCCTCAAGTTCCGAAAATCGATAATCAGCTGCAGACGCCGTCGGTCTGATCTGACTGCTTGTCACCTGCCCCCGCGGGCTCGCAAGCTGTTCGACGAGGCTGAAACGTACTTCGCTCGGAATATCACTTTCTGCAATGGCATCCGAGTAGTACCACGTGAATTGTGTATCCCGAATTTTCTCAAGGAAACTCAGGAAATTGGGTATCAGATCGAGTGTGGCATCTCCCAGCTTGTGACGACCATTGATCTGGTTCAGTCGCAAATCCCGCGCTTCATAACGGACATCAAACAAGCGTCCCTGTGCCGCGCCAAGCGCCGCATTGCAGTTATTGAACTGCCCATCCTGGCAGGTGACGATATCTGATACCTCGTCCTCAGTGTTTCGCAACGCCATGCTCAGCGTGCCAATCTGATGATCTTCGGTGTAACGAACCCCGAGGTTCACTGATCCCGTCAGGTTTACGGCGTCCACCGTCTTGTTCGTTTCAGAGAAGTTGAGCGCCGGCTCTACAACCCTGCGGTTGATACGATCTGACTGACGCTGCTCTTTCTCGTAAGAACCATGCGCGAGGAATCCCACCTCTAGGTTGTCGCCAAAAAACCATCGGTACCCGCCGCTGATCTCACCCTCCAGATCGGGATCGAGATTCGTTTCCTTGAAGTCGAGATCGCGATTCAGTTCGGTTGCCAGCTCGCGATTGATCGTTTCCGATTGCGCTGCAGTAGCGGTGTTGCTGCTCCTGCGCAACACGGTGAGGATGTTACCTGGTGAGATATTTCCCTGATAGGTTTCCAATGACTGGAGCAAAACAGGAGACAACGCACGCGTGCCATCGTCTTCACCCCATTGGTCATCACTTCCACCTTTATAGGTGAATCCCTTATCGCTTACCGTATTGAGCCCGCTCTTCAAGGCGACGGTGAATACTCCGCTTTCCGGAATTTGTTTGGTGCGAATATCCACATTGCCACCACCGAAACCCGCAGGAAGGTCCGGTGAATAACCTTTTGAGATGGCCAAAGCGTCAATGATGCTGGCAGGGAAAATGTCCAGCGGCAGAACGTCCCGCGTCAGATCAGGTGATGGGACCACCGCACCATTCAACTGCGCACTGGAATATCGCTCGCCTAAACCACGCACATAGACAAACTTGTCATCACGAATCGTGACTCCGGGAACTCGACGCAGGGCCGTCGCGACATTGCTGTCGCCAAGTCGCGAGATCCCCTCAGCATCAAGCAAGTCCATCGCGACTTCCGACTCGATCCGCTCGGAAACCACGTCGGTGGCTGCCGCTCGATATCGACCAATGACGACCACTTCTTCAATTTCTGCGTTCGGGCTTGCGACCTCAACCTGCGCTTCAGGTTCAGGCGCCTCTGCTGCTTCTGCGCTAGCCTGCATCACGAACAGGCTTGCCAATACAAGACCAGCGAACGCTGGCCCTGCCTTGGTCAGACCACGACCGGGCGAAATACGTCTCATCGTCTGTAACCTCTGATTCAGTGCCAAGGGAGCCCGGGGCTCAGAACCAGAGCGTATTGTCGAGACCAAACGTCCAGCTTGCAGTCCAGTTGTTCGCTCGTGTCACCGCGCCAATGGGACCGGCCGTCACCGGAGTCACTGAAAAGTTCACCCCGGCTGCGTCGACGAACTGCGTGGCAGTAAAGAATGAATCCAGCACCCGAACGTTGGCGTTGATCGAGTCGCTGACAAAAGCGTTGTTCGTGTTGTTCGGGTACGCACCCACGCCGTTGTTTCGCGTCCAGGACGCAACCGAATCCCCATTGGTAAACACTGTCGTCCAGTTGGTGCCATTGGACGTCGGTGTACGGCACGCCAGCAGACTGCTCTTGACCGATGAGTTACCCGCTTGCGCAGCTTGTGCGGTTTGCGTGTCTGTTACACGCAGACACCGCCCCGGAATCTGATTGAGGCGGCTGATTGCATAGCCATCGTAGAAAATACTGTCTTCAACCTTGAAGCGTGTGCCTCGACGGAACTCGGCGCCCATGGAGTCACCGTGAATGGCAATCGGCAATTTGGCGCCAGACGTGATGCAGGTCAAACGCTTGACCGTTCCGTTGCTAACGGGCAACAAATCAAACACCGTCCCACCGTTGTCCGCTTCGATACAACGATCTCCGTTGTTCTCAGCCTGTATGACCAGAGCCTTGTCTACGGTACCTACCCAGCCATCAGCCCAGTCGATCGCATCATCTGCGACATAGAGTCCAACAAAGTTAGTCACGTTTACAGCGCCACCGAAGAACTCAACGCCGTCGTCATAGGTTGAATACACTTCGACATTTTGAATGGTCGTTCCGCTACCCACTGCATTGAGTGTCAAACCGTTGAGTTCATCGCCAGGAGCTACCTCAAACCCTGGGTGCTTGATCAGCACGTACTGGAGCGTGCCCGAGGACTCCGCATTGTTGTTGCCGCCATAGTTGGATGGCTTGCCTTCGGAGAGCACATGGCAGGTATTGGCCGTGCGCTGAGCATCGCTACAACGGTTCGTAATGCCATTGCCATTGATGACGACACCGCCCCACAACTGCGTTTCCAGTCGGCCTGCATTACGTGATACCGCGTCCTTGAACCCGGTCAATGTGATCGGAGTAGTCGCTGTCCCTTCAGCAACGATGCGTGATCCTCGATTCACCAACAGGTAGTCGTCAGCGCGTGTCCAGGCCAAACGGTTACCCGCGCGGATGGTCAGCGTCGCACCGGCACCGTTCTGCAGTACGACTTCACTGGCGTTAGTGCCGTCGACATTCCTGCCGACAAACAGGGAGTCTTCGAAGATGTGAACACCGGAAATGAACGGGATGGTGAGATTTACGGTGAGCGGATTGGTTTCTCCGACGAAGTCAGTGCTGTAAACACAGTTCGTGCCGTCAAAACTACCCTGCTTGCGTGTATTGGTCGCCGCATCGAGGTAGTTCGCACAAGGGTTATTGTTGCTTGCTGCGGTTGTCGTGGTCGAGTTGTCATTGATCGTGGTCGTTGAATTGGCCGACAGTTTGACATCACCGCCACCACCACATGCCGCCAGTCCACCCGCCATTCCGATGGCCAGCGCCAGCCGCGTTATTTGTTGTTTCATATTCATGACGGTTACCCCCAGTCTGGAAAACACACACAAAATTGGGGGCAGGTTTTGCCCCGACGGGCGTACCTTAGGAATCGCGAGTGTCACTCACATGACACTGGTGTTATAGATTTGTGACGGTAGATGACGACTCATGTCGTCGTTTGATGGACATGAGGGGGGAAAACTTGCGGGAGAGAAGAGGAGAGAAGGGGAGAGCATGACGCTCTCCCCAATAGATCAACGCCGGGTCAGGCGGACTGGCAGTTCGGTATAACCTTTCACAAACGATGAGAACGTACGTGAGGGTTCGCCAACAACTTCGACCTTGTCGAAGCGCTGCATGATCTCTTCCCACATGACACGCAGTTGCATTTCAGCCAGACGGTTACCCATGCAGCGATGGATGCCAAAGCCAAACGACAGGTGTGATCTCGCGTTGGGCCGGTCGACGACCATTTCATCGGCATTGTCGAACACATCTGCATCACGATTGCCTGAGACATACCACATCAGTATCTGATCGCCGGCCTTGATCTGCTTGTCGCGAATCATGACGTCCTCATTGGCCGTGCGACGCATGTAAGCCAGTGGGGTCTGCCAACGGATGATCTCTGCGACCATGTTCGGAATCACGGAAGGATCCTTACGCAACTTGTCGTACTGCGCTGGGAACTGGTTGAGCGCGAGCACCCCACCGCTGATGGAGTTGCGGGTGGTGTCATTGCCACCGACGATCAGCAGGATGAGATTGCCAAGGAACTCGAACGGGGTCATTTCCTTGGTGTTTTCGCCGTGTGCGAGCATTGACACCAGATCGTGGCCGGGGTTCTTCTTCCGCTCTTCCCAAAGTCTGGTGAAGTAGTGAAGGCACTCAAGCAGTTCAGTCCGTCGCTGCTCTTCGGTTTCGATCAAGCCCATGCCAGGAACTGCGGTTGCGACATCCGACCAGCGGGTCAGCTTGCGCCGCTCGTCATACGGAAAATCAAACAGCGTCGCGAGCATCTGCGTAGTCAGTTCGATCGAGACACGGTCGACCCAGTTGAAGGTCTCACCAACCGGTAACGCATCGAGAATCACACCGATGCGTTGTCGGATCAGCGCCTCCATCTGCTTCAGGCTCATCGGCGCGACGATGGGCGCCACGGTTTTGCGCTGCACATCGTGCTTCGGTTGATCCATGGCGATGAACATCTGGATGTTCAGCGCGCCTTCCGGCAATGGTGTGCCAACCGGGAACCCGAGCGTGATGCCGCTGGCAGAAGAAAACTGCTGGTGATTGGAATCAACGGCCTTGATGTCCTCATACCGCGTAAGGGACCAATACCGGCCGGCAAGATCTGTCTGGTTGAAATGCACCGGATCTTCGTTGCGAAGCCGTTCGAAGTACCCCCACATCTTGTTCTCGGCAAACAAACGTGGATTGATCGGATTGATCGCTTCGAGCGGAATCGAATACGGATCGGGAATCGGGCTGATCATGTCGATGCCCGCCATACCCGGACGCTTGAGAGCGTCTTCGTTGAGTTGTGGGTTTGCGACGGCTTCGCTCATGGTGTTTCGCCTACATTGATGTCAATAGCAAGGGTAGTGAAGCAGCAGGCTTTCGGCAATGTGCTTCTGGCATCCGGAGCGAGAATCGACGTTTGTGGACAGACGCCATGGGACGAAGATCACATCCCGATAGGCTGCGGCGGCACAAACCGCTATCAATACACTGCAGTAGCCCCGTCTCCACACGAATGATCCTGTTCATCCAGCGATCCTACCGGGATAACGCTGGGTTGCAGATTGTGGATCCTGCGTGGGCGCGTTATAAGAGATACCGAAGCCGAAGGAGCCTTGTCGATGCGTGGCGAGTACGTACTGGAAATTCCTGAGCAGATCGACATCGCGGTGTCGCCGGAGCGGACTCCCCAGGCTGCCATCCGGCCCTGGCCCGAAGGCACTACCATCGTCTCGGCTGACAGTCATCTGATCGAACAAGACTATTGGTACGACGGCTTCCCGGGACACAAAAAAGACCAGGCGCCTCGGATGCAATTCATCGACGGTCTGTTTGACCTGTCGATCGGCGACAAACACATGACCCCGCCAGCACTTGCCCGCCACCTGTGCGTGTCGATGGAATGCACCCCAGGGCTCAGCGATATTCAGGCTCGTCTCAAGGATCTGGATATCGAAGGGGTTGAGAAAGAACTGATCTTCCCGCAGCGCCTGTTCGGACTCTTCATGTTTGGCGAGATGCAAAATCGTGAAGAGGTTTTTGGGCTCTACAACGAAGCCTTAGCCCGTCGTTGTTCTGAAGCACCCGGCCGCTTGTACTCCGTGATGGTGCCCAACTACTGGGACATGACCGAAGCGGCCAACTCCGTCACCAGGTGCAAGGCCCTCGGTGCGCGCGGACTGATGGTGCCACTTAAGCCGGGACGCAATGCGGCTGGCAAACACATCAACTACAACGACCCCGCGTTGGATCCACTCTACGACGCCATCGCCGCCAGTGGCATTCCATTGATCTTTCACATCGGTGAAGCGGTGCCCACTGCCATGCCCGGTGCTGCTGGCATATCGGTTCTGACCCAGATGCAGGGCTTTCGGCTGCAGTGGTCATCACTGGTATTTGGTGGAGTGTTCGATCGCTTTCCGAAACTGCGCGCAGTGTTTGTCGAAGGCGGTCTTGCCTGGGTAGCCAGCATGCTGCACGACGCCGATATGGCCGCAACCCACTTTCGAACGAGCCTGAACCCGAAACTGCAACATGCGCCGAGCTGGTACTGGCGCAATCACTGTTATGCGACGTTCATGACCGATCCCGTTGGCTTGTCACTGCTGGATCGCATCGGCCCGGAAACCTGCATGTGGTCTTCAGACTATCCACATCAGGAGTCGACGTTCGGTTATACGCGTAGCTCGATCCAGGCCGTATTTGACGCAACTACCGTGGAGAATGCGCAGATGATCGTGGGTAAGACGGCGCTTGAATTATTCAATATGCGGTAGCCCACCTCGTCTACCGAGAGCGAGAGCGAGAGCGACCCAACAAGTGTGGGAGCCATCCAACAAATAGGGGATGCATCTAAGAAGTGTGGGAGCGATCTCCTGATCGCGATTGTCGGGGTCATCAAAAATCGCGATCAGGAGATCGCTCCCACAAGAGACCACTCCCACCTTGCCTCGCACACCATTCGTCGATACGTGACCAGAGTTTTCCTCAAACTTCGTCGAACATGCCTTTGCGAGGCCCCGTGTAGCCAAACAGGTAGGCGCCCACTTTTCGCATCTGAATTTCTTCCGATCCTTCGGTGATGCGATATCGACGATGATGGCGATAGATATGCTCGAACGGTTTGTGTCGGGAGTAACCGATGCCACCGTGCACCTGCATCGCTCGATCTGCAGCCTCGCAACACAGTCGGTTCGCCCAGTAGTTGCACATGGATACCTGATCCGAAATCGTCCGCGCCACCTGCTTGTGATCCATGCGATCGATCTCCCAGGCTGTCTTGCGAATCAGCTGGCGCAACATTTCGCATTGTGTGTGCAACTCGATGAGTGGCCACTGAATCGCCTGATTGGTCGACAGCGGCTTGCCAAACGGTTTTCGATGGCGTGCATACTTGACGCTTTCATTGATGCAGAACACGGCAGCGCCCAGCGATGACGCCGCTTGTCGAATGCGATTCTGGTGCACAAAACTCTGTCCGATCGCGAGGCCATTGCCGACCTGACCCCAGTAGGAATCCTCCGGTATCCAGACTTTCGTGAAGGATATCCGAGGATGATCTGACGGCATGTTGAAAGTCCACAGGTACTCCTCAATCTTGTAACCAGGCGTTGTGGTTGGCACCAGGAAACAGGTGATGCCAGCTGCGTCTCCATCCTTACCGCTGGTCCGCGCGAAGGTCATGATGTGCGTAGCGTGATGTGCACCGGTGGTCCACATCTTCTCCCCGTTGATGAGCCAACCAGGCTTGCCATCCTGGTCCTGGCGTACGGCTGTGGTTTCCATCCAGGTAGCGTCCGAACCGTGCTCTGGCTCAGTCAGGCCAAATCCTGTCCGCAACTGCCCCTTCATTAACTTGTCCACATCGCGCGCGTACTGCTCAGGCGTCGCAAATTCCTTGAACATGACGATGAACGGATTGTTGCCAACCACCGAGTGTTCGGTCTGCAAATCGTTGTGCAATCCCAGACCTTGCGCGGCAAGGTGCTCGCGGATCACCGCCATGGCAAGGTTGGAACCACCCTGCCCGCCAAATTCCTTCGGCCACGCAAACCGGAGGAAGCCCGCCTTGTCGGCTTCTGCACGCGCTTCGCCCAGCAACGCTTCCCACTCCGGTCGAGGCAGTCCGCCACCTTCAAAATCCGTACGCGCCCATTCGCGTCGATGATCAAAAAAGCGGATGTTGTCGTCGCGATTCTCGATCGGCTTGATCTTTTCCTCGACAAACGCATCCACCTTGGCGAGAAAGTCCACCAGATCCTTGGGCAATTCAAAGTCCATCATCGTCCCCCGTTCTGTTGTTTGGATAACACCGACTCTACCTGTTCCGCATCCGCGCTGCAGGCAGATGGCATCAACAGGCTGGTCCTGTTATAGAAGCACTCGGGGAAACAATAAGGGGAAACGCGGTGACCGCACTGCATCGAGTACTGATCGCCAATCGCGGTGAGATCGCCATTCGCATTCGCCGAGCAATCCACGCCCGCGGCGGCGAAGCGGTTGCCGTCTACGCAGGCATCGACGCCGAGAATTTGCACATCCAGGGCTGTGATGCCGTGCGGATGCTGCCGGGTGCGGGCGTAGCGCCTTACCTTGATATCGATGCCATCATCGCAGCGGCTCACGACACTGGCTGTGATGCGATCCATCCCGGTTACGGTTTCCTTGCCGAAAACGCAGAATTCGCAAATCGATGTGTGCTCGAAGGGATCACCTTCGTTGGACCTTCGCCTGAAGCATTGGCACTGTTTGGCGACAAGACGCGCGCACGCAAACTGGCGCAGCAACTGAACATTCCGGTGATCCTTGGCAGCGACGGAATTCTCCACGATTTGACGCAGGCTCAGGAGGCCGCTTCCCGCGTGGGCTTTCCTGTCATGCTCAAAGCGGCTGCTGGTGGTGGTGGACGCGGTATGAGGATCGTAACCCGCGCTGAAGACATGGCCGCAGCCTTTGACAGAGCGAGCAGCGAAGCACTGGCAGCATTTGGTAACGGTGCGATGTTCCTCGAACGTCAGGTGATGCGACCACGTCATATCGAAGTACAGATTCTCGGCGATGCAACCGGCAACATCCTGCATTTGCATGAACGCGATTGTTCCGTACAACGTCGACACCAGAAGATCATCGAGATTGCTCCCGCCTTGAACCTCGATCCGGCACTTAAGCGGAAGTTGCTGGACGACGCGGTCAGACTCGCCAAAGCCTCCGCCTACGTGAACGCCGGTACCGTGGAGTTCCTTGTGATCCCAGAATCTGGCGAGTATTTTTTTATTGAGTGCAACCCACGCATTCAGGTCGAACACACGGTGACCGAACAGATTACCGGCATCGATCTGGTGGATGCGCAACTGGCAATCGCCGGGGGTGCAACACTCGCCGAACTAGGATTTGCCAATCAGGACGACATCGGCGCCCCTCGTGGCGCGGCCGTGCAGGTACGGGTCGTGGCCACGGGTGTGGGTTCACTGACCGGATACAAGGAGCCTTCCGGCATGGGCATTCGCGTCGATGCCAGTGCCTATCTCGGCTTTGCGCCTCCCATGCAGGTCGACCCGTTGCTGGCCAAGGTCATCGGCTTCAGCACACAGCGAAATCTCACGGACGACCACGCCCTTGAAAACGCGCTCGGTCGTACCCGACACGCGATCGACGAATTTCTGCTGGTTGGTGTCGACACCAACCTTCAGGAATTGCGTGCGATCCTTGATCATCCGGATCTACGCAGTGGCAGTGTTCGTACCACGTTTCTTGATGAACACCCGGACCTCGGCAAACACGCGCCCGCACCGTCAACTGTCGCTCAATTCCTGGGTAGAACGGTGACAGCAGGGTCTCTCAAGACCAAGGCGGTGGCAACACAACTTCCCGTTGGGACAGATGAGTCTCCTGCCCGCAGTCCAATGGACGGCGCCCTGCTTGAGATGGTCGCAAGCGTTGGTGACTTTGTCAGTACCGGCGCCACACTGATGATCATCCACGCCATGAAGATGGAAACCATGATCACCGCGCCAATCAGCGGACAGGTCATGCGGCTCGCTGCGCTCAATCCGGAAGACATTGTATCGGCGGGCCAGATCGTTGCCGTCATAGCGCCCTCGGCGACACAGGATCAACCCACGTCAACTGATGCCGAGACATCCAGCTGGCAAGAGGTGCTTGATTCGGTCACGACACTGCAAGCAATCGCCAGGGATCGTCTGGCACCCAATTCGACCGAGTCCGGAGTAGTGCGCCAACGATCCCGTGGCAAACTCACTTGCCGTGAGCGGATTGAGCTGCTGCTCGACACCGGGAGCTTTCGCGAGGTCGGCAGCCTCGCCGGATTCACATCGTATGGAGAGGACGGTTCAATCTCGGCGTTTACACCTGCCAATCACGTCGGTGGTTGGGGCGAGATCGAGGGTCGAACAACGATCGTCTGCGCCGATGACTTTACCTCACGGGGCGGGCACGCAGATGGCGCGATCGGCGCCAAGAGCATGCACCTGGACCGACTGTCACTGGAAATGCGCATCCCCTCGGTTCGCTTGTTGGACGGTTCGTCGGGAGGCGGCTCGGTGGCCGCCATGGTTCCAGAGCAGAAGAAGGAAGGAGAGAGCCGCGCCCAGGAGAGCACTGGCGCAATCACGGCTGGACGACCACGTGTATCGGGTAGCGGTGGTTCATTCCTGCCGGGGCATCTGGGCAGCACGCTGTACGCCGAGCAGCTGGCGACCGTACCCGTCGTCAATGTGCTTCTCGGTAGCGTAGTGGGGATCGGCGCGGCCAAAGCCGT
>JAYSTS010000420.1:0-3676 GCA_043719475.1 Gammaproteobacteria bacterium
GCCCCGCGCCACACAAAAGTAGTGCCATACACGCCGCCAAACTTGGCTAACCAATTGATTTAATTGGTGTGCGTAGTGCCATATGACAAACTTGGGCTAGTACATGCCCATGCCGGGCACACTGGGAGCGATCTCCTGATCGCGATCTTCGATGATCCCAACAATCGCGGTCAGGAGGCCGTTCCTACTAGAGACCACAAAGTTGCGATACCCAATGTCTGTGGGAGATCTCCTGATCGCGATTTTCCTCCCGGCATCGCGGTCGGGAGACCGCTCCTCCTACAACAGGCAGGGCTGCTCGACGCGTTGTTCGTCGGAAGCGGTACCGATTATTGTCGAATCAAGCTTAAGGTCCAGGGACGTAAAGCAGTTCCGTATAACTTCGCGCGCTGGTCTCCCATTCAAACCGTGCCGCTGCGGCATTGATCCGGATATTGTTCCAGGGGTCGGCATCGTTCTGCCAGAGGGTCACGACCTGCCGGAAACGCGCAGCCAGGTCAAGCGCTGCCTCGTCGGCCGTTGCACCACCAAAACTGAAACCGTTGATGTCGTCGTCGACGGTATCAGCAAGTCCGCCGGTGTCATGCACCAGACAAGGTTGCCCGCTGCGCATCGCCAGCATCTGGCTGATACCACAGGGCTCGAAGGTACTGGGCATCAGGAACAAATCACCACTGTCATACAGCGCCTCGGCGGCGGCCTCATCAAACCCGCGCAGATAGAGCAGGTTCGGACATCGACCAGCCAGGTCAATGAAAAAACGTTCACACACTGGATCTCCAGTACCAAGCACCACGAATACGGCGCTCTGGCTGGTTTCCACCAGCATGCATTCCAGCACCGATCTGCCGTTCTCTGGCATTACGTGTTTCAGCAGGCCGACCTTCTGATCAACAAGCCTGCCGACGCACGTCACCAGCATCCGCTTCGACTTTCGCTTCTCTGATTTCAATGAAACAAGCGTTCGCATTGCAAAAAAGTGTGCGCTCGACATCAGGTCCTGCGCTGCAACCCACCGGGTCAACGTACGCTCCAGAACTTCCCAGATTACAGATCGGGAAAGCCGCTCTGCCGAGATACCGGAATACTCACAGCCGTTGAGAATGCCGTGCAGACGTCCCGCATGGGCAGCAATTTTCAGGTCGTCTTCGAGCCCCTCTCCACCATGGTGAAATTCACCGTTTGGCTGCAGCACTTCACGCGCATAAGCGGGCGATACCACATGCACCCTGTCCGCCAGGTTGATACCCAGTCGCATCGGGTTATAACAATCCGGAAAACGTGGATCGATACCTGCCGCTGGACATTGCCGGTCACCGAACCAGGCGGTGAAAGACGATTGCGGGCCGGACAGCGGACGTTGTCCCTGCAGCGCCAGATTGTGAATGGTGAAAACAGTTCGTGGTCTGCCTTGTGACTGTTCTCGTGGCAGAAACAACAACGTGCCCGCGGTATGCCAGTCATGGAGATGCAGCACATCGAGTCCCAGCCAGAACCGTTGTTCCAGGCAGGCAGCCGCTCCGGCGCAGAACAGCGCGTAGAGGTTGGCGTCAGTCGCGAATGGCGCTGATGCGTCATCATGGTGATAGATCTGACCCGGTGGTTGACCGAACAGCGGATGGTGCAACACCCATTGTCCAACTCCGGCTTCGGTCGACACGAGCCGGTACAGACCAAGCCGCTGCTCGATGCCACCAAACATGGCGCACACGGTGCCCTGCAGGGTGGCATCAGGTCGGCTCTGATAACTCCCGTAGGATGGAATCAGCACGTCCACCGTATGCCCTTGCGCCGCAAGTGCCGGCGGCATCTGTGCGATCACATCGGCCATGCCACCCACTTTGCCACCGGGTAACACGCCGTTTTCCGCAGCGATCATGAGTATCCGCATGATCAGCGCGTCATGTGCAGCGGTTGTCCCATCATGTCGGGCGTCACCAGCACCACACCACTTTCAGTAACTCGCATGCCACGCGCCCGATCCTCAGCATGATCGATGCCCACTCGCGTTCCTGGCGGCAGGATCACGCCGCGATCGATGATGCACTTATTAAGCTGGCAGCCACGACCGATCTCGCAATCCGGCAAGATCACGGATCGCTCGATGGTGGAGTAGGAATGCACACGCACATTCGAGTTGATCAACGATTTACGAATCAATGCACCGGAGATGATACAGCCACCCGAGATCAACGAATCTACGGCATAACCACGCCGATCATCATCATCAAAAACAAATTTCGCGGGTGGCAGCTGGGACTGCGCGGTGCGAATCGGCCAGTCGATGTCGTAGATGTTCAGTTCAGGGTCCGGCTCTACCAGTTCCATGTTGGCTTTCCAGTAGCTGTCCAGCGTTCCAACATCGCGCCAGTAGGCTTGTACGCCTGAATTTTCGTTGCGAAAGGAATGCGCAAATACCCGATAGCGATTGACGACGTGGGGAATGATGTCGAAACCGAAGTCATGTTTTGATTTGGGATCATCCGAATCGCGAATGAGCTGTTCAAAGAGGAATTTAGTGTTGAACACGTAAATACCCATCGACGCCAGACTGAACCCAGGTTGATCCGGCAATTCGGCCGGATGCTCAGGCTTTTCCTGGAACGCCAGCACTCGATCGTTGGCATCAACCTGCATAACACCCAGTGTACGCACGGCTTCAGCGCTCGGTACCGGCACGCAACCCACGGTCATGTCAGCTTCGCTCTTGACGTGCGCCGCGATCATGGTGCCGTAATCCATCTTGTACACATGATCACCCGCGAGGATCACCACATACTCAGGCGCCACAGAGCGGATGATGTCGAGATTCTGAAACACGGCATCGGCCGTCCCCTTGTACCAGTCGTCGGAGGTCCGCTGCTGCGCTGGCAGCACCTCGACAAACTCGTTGGTCTCCTTGCGAAAATGCGTCCAGCCCGCGATCAGATGGCGGATCAGCGAATGGGATTTGTATTGGGTCAATACCCCAACACGACGGATCCCTGAGTTCGCACAGTTGGACAGCGTGAAGTCGATGATCCGGAACTTGCCGCCAAAGTGCAGCGCAGGCTTGGCTCGCCACTCCGTCAGCTCATGCAGGCGCGCCCCTCGGCCACCTGCAAGGATGAGCGCCATTGTCTTGCGGGTGAGCCTGCTGACAAACCGCGGATCGTCCTGATTCTGCAAGGCGGGATTCTTGAAGTCCATCAATGATTTCTCTGAAAAATTCCTGTTTTCCGGGCAAGCCAGACTGCCCGCTCTGCTGTCACTTCCGAGGCGGTCACCCGCCACAACCAGTTGCCGCCTATCACACCAGGCACGTTGAATCTGGCGCGACTGTCCAGACCAAGGATATCCTGCATCGGAATGATCACAAGTTGTGCAGGACTGCGAAGCGCCATGTCGATCATTACATCAGCAGCCTGCGCTGCACCACCGCTGCAACCCACCCGTTCCCGAACCAATTCATCCAGACCGTCATACCAGCCTCGCGTCGTATCGTTATCGTGTGTTCCGGTGTAACAGACCACGTTCGTTTCGATATTTTCCGGCGCATGAGGGTTAGTCGGTTTCCCGTCAAATCCAAACTGCAGTACCCGCATGCCGGGTAATCCAAGCGCCGCCCGGAGTGCATGAACACTATCGGTCAACAGGCCCAGATCTTCAGCGATCAGGGGCAAATCGCCCAACGCCT
>JAYSTS010000043.1:0-7896 GCA_043719475.1 Gammaproteobacteria bacterium
CCACCATCAAGGGTTGTGCGCAGCGGTCGGTCCGCGAGGATGTTGGCACCTGGATCACGCCCAGGATGCAGCAGACCTACGCCGAACTGCACGCAACAGGGTATGCCCACTCGGTGGAAGTCCGCGAAGACGGCGCGCTAGTCGGCGGGCTCTATGGCCTTTCCTTTGGCAGCCTGTTCTTCGGCGAATCGATGTTCTCTCGTTCGACGGACGCCTCCAAGGTGGCATTTGTGGCACTGCACATCCAGCTACGCCGATGGGGATTCACGCTACTCGACTGCCAATTGCCAAATTCACATCTGACTACCCTCGGTGTCCGAACCATGGCTCGCAGCCGTTTCCTGATGCTACTGGAAGCCGGCCAGCACGACCCTGACCGACTGGGTGGCTGGCATCTGGACCCGGATTGGCGCGATGATTTGACGTTACTGAGCGGGTTACCTGGCCAATGAAATCTGAGACTTCGGAACTGCGTTTTTTCCTGACGCCGGAGCACCCATGCAGCTACCTGCATGACCGTCAGGCAAAGACGCTCTTTCTCGACCCCAGAGAGACGATCACGTCGAGCATGTACGCCCGCCTCACGCAGATCGGCTTTCGTCGAAGTGGCGGACATCTGTATCGCCCTCAGTGCGCAGGCTGCACCGCCTGTATCCCCACCAGACTCAAGGTCGAAGCGTTTGAGCCGAACCGCTCACAACGACGAACGATCCGGCGCAACCTGGATTTGCGCTTCGAAATCACAACTGCCGCTTTTTCGGGCGCCGCATTCACCCTTTACGAACGTTATATCGCCAACCGACACGATGACGGCGACATGTTTCCAGCCAGCGAAGATCAGTTCCGTTCATTCTTGTTGAGTCCATGGGCCAGCACCTACTTCCTGTGCGGCTATCTCGGTACAGCCCTGGTGGCGGTCGGCGTCTTTGATCGCCTCGACAATGGAATATCTGCGGTTTACACGTTTTACGACCCCAGACTCGACAGTCGCAGCCTGGGGACGCAGATGATTCTGGAGGAGATAAACCTGACGCAGGAATTAAACCTGCCCTACCTGTACCTGGGCTACTGGATCAAGGATTCGGAAAAGATGCGGTACAAAACCAACTACCGGCCCGTGCAGCTGCTTGTGAACGGCCAATGGGTTGATTTGCGTTAGTGCGCCCTCATGGGGCAGAATTCGCCGTCATTTTTTGCCCCTTCAGGAGTGTATGGCGAAAGAAGAACAGATCGAAATGGATGGTACCGTGGTGGACACGCTGCCCAACACAATGTTCAAGGTGCAACTCGATAACGGCCACATCGTCACCGCCCATATCTCCGGCAAGATGCGAAAGAACTACATCCGCATTCTGACCGGTGACAAGGTCAAGGTTGAACTCACACCCTACGATCTGTCGAAAGGACGAATCACATTCCGTAAGTAGATGTCCTTCCGCACAACTTGATCTCGGCTGAGGCCCTCCATTTGAATCAGTGGACCGCCGCCTCTTCGATCTCGATCGCCAGGTCGCCGTCATTGGTCGTCACATGAACGGTGCCACCATGCTTGGCCAACTTGCCAAACAGCACCTCTTCAGCAAGCTCTTTCTTGATCTTTTCCTGAATGATGCGCTGCATGGGCCTGGCCCCCATTTTTTCGTCATAACCTTCTCGGGCGAGCCACTCACGCGCTTCATCATCGACTTCGAGCATCACCTTCTTCTCGTCGAGTTGCGCCTGCAATTCGGTGAGGAACTTATCAACCACCGTCAGGATGGTGGTACGTGACAGCGAACCGAACATGACGATGGCATCGAGCCGGTTGCGAAACTCCGGTGAAAACATCTTCTTGATCGCTTCCATGCCGTCGGAACGGTGATCCTGTTCGGTAAAGCCGATGGACGCCCGACTCATGTCCTGGGCACCCGCGTTGGTCGTCATGATCAATACGACATTGCGGAAATCGGCCTTGCGACCATTGTTGTCCGTGAGTGCGCCATGATCCATGACCTGCAGCAACAGGTTGAACACATCTGGATGTGCCTTCTCGACCTCGTCCAGCAACACCACGCTATGCGGGTGCTTGGTCACGGCTTCAGTCAACAGGCCACCCTGATCGAACCCTACGTAGCCTGGGGGTGCGCCTATCAGGCGGGAGACGGTATGCCGCTCCATGTATTCCGACATGTCATAGCGCAGCAACTCGACGCCCATGATCTTGGCCAGTTGTCGACAGACCTCGGTCTTGCCGACTCCGGTCGGGCCAGCGAACAGGAACGAACCGATCGGCTTTTCACCAGCCTTCAGGCCTGCTCGCGAAAGTTTGATCGCCGCTGACATCTGATCGATGGCATTGTCCTGGCCGAACACCACCATCTTCAGCTTCTTGTCCAGATCGCGCAGTGCTTCCTTGTCGGAAGACGACACCTGAGCGGATGGGATGCGGGCAATTTTCGCCACCACCAGTTCGACATCAGCGGGGCCGATGGTCTTTTTACGCTTGCTCGGTGGCAACAGCTTTTGTGCTGCGCCGGCTTCGTCAATCACGTCGATCGCTTTGTCGGGCATGAATCGATCATTGATGTACTTGGCTGCCAGTTCTGCAGCGACACGCAGTGCCTTGTCCGTGTAACGCAAGTCGTAGTGATCTTCGAATCGACTCTTCAAGCCCTTGAGGATCTGATACGTCTCATCCACCGTAGGCTCGACTACATCGATCTTCTGGAAACGACGGGACAACGCGCGATCCTTATCGAAAATGCCGCGATATTCCTGATAAGTCGTCGAGCCCATGCATTTGATCTCGCCTGATGCCAGCATAGGCTTGAGCAGATTCGAGGCGTCCATGACACCGCCTGACGCCGCGCCAGCGCCGATGATGGTGTGGATTTCATCAATGAAGAGGATGGCGCCCTTGTCCTTCTTCAACTCGGCCAACAGCATCTTGAAGCGCTTTTCGAAGTCGCCTCGATACTTGGTACCGGCAAGCAGCGCACCAAGATCGAGCGAGTAGACTGTGCATTGCGCAACCACATCAGGCACCTGGCCATCGACGATACGTTTGGCCAGACCTTCGGCAATCGCGGTTTTACCGACTCCGGATTCACCAACCAGCAGCGGATTGTTCTTGCGGCGACGACACAACACCTGAATCACTCGTTCAAGTTCGACTTCGCGTCCTACCAATGGATCAATCGTGCCTTTCCTGGCCTGATCATTGAGATTCGAAGCAAAGGCAATCAGCGCGCTTTGCTGGCCGCCTTCGGCCGCCAGCGCTTCTTCTTCCTGCTCGTTGGCACCCTCACGATTCACACTTTCGCCCGTGACCTTGGGAATGCCGTGCGCGATGTAGTTCACGACATCGATACGCGCGATGTTCTGCGCCTTGAGGAAATAGACGGCCTGACTTTCCTGTTCGCTGAAAATCGCGACCAGCACGTTCGCACCGGTAACTTCTTTGCGCCCGGACGACTGGACATGGAACACCGCGCGCTGCAGGACGCGCTGAAAACCAAGGGTTGGCGTGGTATCGCGATCCGTGTCACCGGCTGGTATCAGCGGTGTGGTGGACTCGATGAATTCTTTGAGATCAGTACGCAATTTGTCGATATCACAGCCGACTTTCTGCAGCACATCGACCGCAGTGGTGTTATCCAGTAGCGCCAGCAGAAGATGCTCTACGGTCATGAATTCATGCCGCTTGCTCTTCGCCTCACGGAACGCGTGATTAATCGTGACTTCCAGATCTTTGCTCAACATCGCAAGTTCCTCTTGTACGTTCCGTTGCCGCTTCCGGGCGGCCAAACACCGGTTTTTACCGGACCACATCCTAATCTTAGATCAACCGCACTACTTTCGGTTCATTCAGTGTACTGCGCGTACTGTACCAGCAATCTATCGCGGCACTTTCCGTGCCGTACTTGAAGCACCTTGAATGAGGGCATTAGTCCGTCATCTCAATAGTGCACTTGAGCGGATGATGACTTTCCTGAGCGTAGATATTGACCTGATCGCTCTTGGTCTCGGCAATATCACGCGGAAAGATGCCCACCACGGCGGCGCCTTCAGTGTGGACGACAAGCATCAAGCGGGTGGCTTTCTCAACGTCATAGGCAAAGAACTTCTGGATGACGTGGACCACGAACTCCATAGGCGTGTAGTCATCGTTCAGCAAAATGACCTTGAACATCGGCGGTCGCGCAAGCTTCGGCTTCGATGCCGCTGTGGCCACGCCGCTACCGGTATCAATGCCTGACGGGTCGTCTTCGTCTGCGCAGACGATGACGGGCAATAACCTCTGAGTCGTGATCTCGGGAAACAATCCATCCTCCTTTCCAGAACCAAGTCTATGCGCAGCGTCAGCGTTGTCCAATCAGCAGACAAGCAGAATTGCTTCACCCTTATGACCAACTTGACTTTGCGCCTGTAAACAATGAATAGTCAGAGCCTCCTGGGGGGGCAGATTCGAGGGCCGAAGTGGCGATTGGCAAAGTAAAGTGGTTCAACAACGCCAAGGGCTATGGTTTTGTTGTTGCAGACGATATGACGGACGACCTGTTCGCGCATTTTTCTTCCATCGTCATGGATGGATATAAAACGCTCAAAGCCGGACAAGACGTCGAGTTCGATATCACCGATGGTCCAAAAGGTAAACATGCCATCAACATCCGTACGACTGAAGCAGGCGTCCATGTACACCTGCCAGAGTCCGGCCACGTTGATAACGGTATGGCCGAAGTAGATCAGGTGCGACAGCAACAAGGCTGAGAGAGTTCTTGATCGCATCTCATCCCGTCGCACTGCACGGGACGAAGTTTCTACGTCTGATAGTTCGCAGACATTGCTTCAAGAGCCCGCTTCATGAACCACCTTCATGAAGCAGAGCACACTTGTCATGAATTGGTCTCGCGCTCACCTTTGAACACCAACTTTTTTGAACACCAACTCTTTTGAACACCAGCCCTTTTTGGTTCTGGAAGTTCTGAACAAGTCGCTTGTGCAACTTGTTCAGAGGCGCCGCAGTGTCAGACCTTACATCGCCTGACCTTACATCGCCTGACCTTACATGGTCTGACCTTACATCGCCTGAATCACGGCTTTGCCAAATTCGCTGCACTTGAGCAACTTCGCGCCTTTCATCAGCCGCTCGAAGTCATAGGTCACCGTCCGCTTCGAGATGGCTCCCTCAACACCTTTGATGATCAGGTCTGCAGCTTCCCGCCAGCCCATATAACGAAGCATCATTTCAGCCGACAGAATCAGCGAGCCAGGATTCACCTTGTCCTGACCGGCATATTTCGGCGCGGTTCCATGAGTCGCTTCAAACAGCGCAACGGTGTCACCGATGTTGGCTCCAGGTGCGATCCCGATACCGCCGACCTGTGCAGCAAGGGCGTCCGACAGGTAATCCCCATTCAGATTGAGCGTCGCAATCACCTCATACTCATCGGGCCGCGTCAGTACCTGTTGCAGCATCGCATCGGCAATCACATCCTTGATCACGATTTGTTTGCCGGTACGTGGATTCTTGAAGGAATGCCAAGGACCACCATCCAATGGCGTGGCGCCGAACTCCTCGCGAGCCAGCTCATAACCCCAATCCTTGAAGGCACCTTCCGTGAACTTCATGATGTTGCCCTTGTGGACCAGCGTCAGCGAACCGCGGTCATTCTCCACAACATATTTCAGCGCCTGGCGAATCAGCCGCTTGCTGCCTTCCAGCGACACCGGCTTGATGCCGATACCACAATGTTCGGTGAAGCGGATTTTCTGCACGCCCATTTCCTTCTGGAGATAAGCGATCAGCTTGTTGGCTTCCTTGGAATCAGCAGCCCATTCGATACCCGCATAAATGTCTTCAGTGTTCTCACGGAAGATCACCATGTCCGTCTTTTCAGGTGATACGACCGGGCTCGGTACGCCGGTGAACCAGCGCACCGGACGAAGACACACATAGAGGTCCAGCTCCTGACGCAGCGCGACGTTCAGAGACCGTATGCCGCCACCGACCGGGGTGGTCATCGGGCCTTTGATACCGATCACGAACTCGCGCATGGCATCCAGCGTTTCTGCTGGCAGCCACTCGTCTTCACCATAGACTTCCAGGGACTTCTCGCCGGAGTAGATCTCCATCCAGGCGATCTTCTTTTTGCCACCGTATGCCTTGGCAACTGCCGCATCGACCACTTCGATCATGACTGGCGTGATGTCGACACCCGTTCCATCACCTTCAATGAACGGGATGATTGGGCGATCCGGAACATTCAGACTGCTGTCTGCATTGACAGTGATTTTGGCGCCGTCCTTCGGTACCACGATGTGCTGATAAGCCATGAGTTCTCCGTTCGGTATGGAATTCAGTGTCGGATCGGATGCGGGGCCAACGCCGTGTCCAGAGCTGCACGCCTCGATCAGTGTTTGTCGGGATTATAGACGCGTGAGTGAACCGCAGGCGAGAAACGATGGCCAAAAAAACAGGCAAAAAAAACACGCAAAAAAACTGGATGGGTGCGAGCGAGATTCTTCTGCAGAACATTCAGGACGACCAGCCCTTGCGACGCTGAGCGTCTTCGAGAGTTGACTCGATCCAGTGAACTCCACTGGATCGCTCTTCCCGCTTCCAGAACACGGCATCAGTTTTCAGGTAATCCATCAGGAACTCGCAAGCCGCAAATGCCGCCGTACGATGAGAAGAAGCAACCTGCACCAGCACAATCTGATCTCCGGCCAGCATCCGTCCAACACGATGCACCACCACCACATCGAGTAAGGGCCAGCGTGCTCCCGCTTGTTGAACGATGACCTCGATACTGGATTCAGTCATGCCTGGATAGTGTTCAAGTTCAAGTACTTGCACCGGATCATTGGCATGACGATCACGAACCAGTCCGACAAAAGTTGCGACGGCACCAGCCGCCCCGCCAACACGCAGCCGCTGTGCCTGCCACTCGGCACCAACATCAAAATCATCCGCGCTGACACGAATCTCGAGATGCATGACTACCCTCCCGTAACGGGTGGCAGAAAGGCTATTTCATCACCGGCGACGAAAGGCGTGTGTCCATCCCAAAGAATCTGATTGCAGGCCAATCGAGTGTTTTCGGTGAACAGCGCATCGACCACCTTCCCAGTGAGCTGCAGTTGCAACGCGTGACGCAGGCCGACGCTGGTACCATCTGCCATCTCCAACACGAGTTCCTTCACGCCGGTGAGTTCACGCAGTCGAGCCAGAAAAAGTACTTTCACCTGCATCAGCTTGCGACTTCCCAGGTTCCTGACTTGCCACCGGACTTGTGCATGAGTCGGGTGTTTTCGATCACCATACCGCGGTCGATGGCCTTGCACATGTCGTAGACCGTCAGCGCTGCGACCGTCGCGGCGGTCAGCGCCTCCATCTCCACGCCAGTTTTGCCCGTCAACCGACACTCGGCCCGGATCAGGAGCCGGTCAGGGGCCCGCACTTCGAAGTCTACAGAGACCTTCGACAACATCAGCGGATGACACAGCGGGATCAATTCACTGCATCGCTTCGCGGCTTGTATGCCGGCAATGCGCGCCGTCGCAAACACCTCTCCCTTGTGCAGTCGATTCTCGACGATGGCGTCGAGGGTCGCGGGTTGCATGCGAATTTCGCTGCAGGCAATCGCGCGACGCACCGTCTCATCCTTGCCGGAAACGTCGACCATGTTCGCCTGGCCGCGTTCATCGATGTGAGTCAGTTTGTTCATACCGGCATTGTAGAGCAGGCGCGGCCGGAATCGGGAATGGCAGCGGGCAGGAAGTCACACACACGAAGCCGTACACTCCCACCTGTGCGCTAGGAGCCTGTCGGACTTGAGCGATCGTCGCGAGCCGAGTGGGAGAGCGAGGACAGTTTTTCACGATTTTGAGGCGCGTAGTGGGCTTTTCCGGAGG
>JAYSTS010000421.1:0-3668 GCA_043719475.1 Gammaproteobacteria bacterium
GATGTCGAAGGTGAAGGCCCCGCTGAAGTCGAAAACGTCAGCAGGGCCATGGAAATCCCGGTCGGCGAGCGTCGTCCGTCCGACGACGATCTGGCGGGAAGCAAGCGCCGACCACGCCGCGACCGAAGTGCAACTGCTGACCGAAACGAGACCGGTCGTGGGCCGCAGCGTGGCCCTCGAAGCGAAGCGGTTCCACCAACTCAGCCTCAACCAAGCCCGGCTGCACCGAGTTACGCCGACGACTCCTGGGCTTCTGCAGTAGCAACGGCGACCGTGTTGAACACGTCATCCGATGCGCCTGCTGAGCAACGAGTAAACGAGGGGCCGGTAGCAGTCGATGCACCGGCACACGTCGAAACCGGGCAGGCCGAGCCAGCTGCGGAATCGGTTAGCCCAGATGCAGCGTCAGCTGCTTCAGAAAGCAGGCCGGCTTATGCTGCGATGGTTGCTGTACCGCCTGTTGCCTCCGTAGAGGTCGCTCCAGTACCGACAGAAGTCAAAGCAGATCTGCCACCACGTCCAAAGCGTGCGTTGAACGACCCGCGCGAAGTAAAACGACGCGAACGTGAGGCAAAACTCCGTGCGGAAGGCGTGCTGCCACCGTCCAGTCAGTCATAACCCAGGACGACGGGCTCTAGCTCCAGCGCCACTCCAAACCGATGTTCAACATCGGTCTGGATGGCGTTGGCCATGGCCAGAAAGGCGCTGCCATGTGTGGTTCCTCGATTCACGAGGACGAGCGGTTGCGACGACCAGACACCAACCCCACCCTGCTCTTTGCCTTTCCACCCGGCCAGATCGATCAACTGTGCAGCTGCCAGCTTTACGTAACCTGATTCCATGGCATCGACAGAAAATCGGCGCAGATTGCTGATACGCAACGCGAGTTCGGCGGCAGCTTGTTTTGTCACTATCGGATTCTTGAAGAAACTTCCCACATTACCGATCGCCTCCGGAGCGGGGAGCTTGGCGCGACGTATGGCCATCACCACTTCTGCAATCTGCTGACTACGAGGCGCCCGCATTCCCTGCTCAGCCAGCGCATGAGCGACATCCGGATAGGTTGTCACCGGCTGTTCGGTGCGATCGAGCCGCACTACCAAACCAAGGATCAGATATCGATTGTCGAGCTTGAAACGGCTATGGCGGTAACTGAATCCACAATCAGTGTGACCGAGGCTCACACGTGCACCCGAAGTCAGATCAACCGCATCAACGCGTTCCACACGTTCACCAATTTCGACACCATAAGCACCAATGTTCTGGATCGGCGCCGCCCCGGCAGTACCCGGAATGAGGGACAGGTTTTCCAATCCGCTCAAACCCTGCCTCAGGGTCTGATGGGTCAGCTCGTGCCAATTCGTACCTGCGCCAACCCAGATGCGCGCGTGCCCGGCCGACTGTGTTTCCACATGCCATCCACTGTTGCGAAGCCGCAAAACAACACCACTGATACGCCTAAGGAGAATGACGTTTGATCCGCCACCCAACACCGTGAGGGGCAACTGCTGGTCCAGGGATCGATGCACAGCCCGTTCGATGTCATCGACCGACAAGGCCTCGACCAGTTCATCAGCTTCGCATTCAACACCGAGTGTGTTCATGGGCCTGAGGCTAACGGACAAGATCTTCCCCTGACCCCAGTCGAGCATCGATCTGCCTGAACGTCATACTGATGCGCTCATCCTGCTGACCGGGTGCCGCTACCAGCCTGTGATAGAGGCGACCGTCAAGCCGTAACGCAGAGCCGTGTTCAAGCAACAGCGGCTCGCTCTTTCCTTTCGCGCCAACGCGCCATCGAAGCGTCCGGGGCGCACCGAGACTCAGCACCAGCACTTCACCAACAACCCCCCACTCATCATCCTGGTGCCATCCCATGTGATCTGCGCCACATCGATATCGATTGAGCAGCAGGTGATTGTCGAACCGACCAAAATCGGCCGCGATCCGATTGACCACACTGGCAAGCCAGTTCGGCCATCCAGTTCCGACGTGGGATCTTGCTGCGTACCGATAGTCCAGACCGATGTCAGCGACCCAACTGATCTGTCGCGGCACAGCCCTTTCGCGCCCGAAGATCGTGAACGTTTCGGAGTGCCAGACCAGTGATGAGCGCGCTTGCTGAAGCAGGTGTTCAGCGTCATCCAATGCGATATAACCAGGCAAGTACTCGGGTACCAGAATCGAATCCGCTGACTCGATATCTGCAATCGAAGGTCTGGTGTGCATGGTTATAATGTCGACCACGCGATGGTTCGACTCAACAAGCAAGGAAATTCCACGTGAACATCACCAACAAGGTTGCAGTAATTACCGGTGGCGCCTCCGGTCTTGGTCGCGCAACCGCTGAAATGATCATCCAAAACGGCGGCAAAGTCGCGATCTTCGATCTCAACGAAGCGCTTGCAAGACAAACGGCAAGTGAACTCGGCAGTCAGGCTCGAGCATACACTGTGAACGTGACGGACAACGCCTCCGTCCAAGCAGCCGTTGACGGCGTCGGTGCAGATTTCGGCAGAATTGACATCAACGTTAACTGCGCCGGCATCGGTACCGCATCGCGAACCTTGAGCAAGGAAGGCGCCCTCGATATCGCAAAATTCAACTTCGTCATTCAGGTCAACCTCATCGGCACGTTTTCAACCTTGTCAAAGTGTGCCGCCGTCATGCAAGTCAACGAAACCGAAAATGCTGATGGTGAAAAAGGCGTCATTATCAACACCGCATCCGTGGCCGCATTCGATGGCCAGATCGGACAGGCCGCATATTCCGCCAGCAAAGCGGGCGTTGCCGGAATGACGCTGCCCATTGCGCGGGATCTCGCCAGAAGTGGTATTCGAATCTGTACCATCGCCCCCGGCATATTTGAGACTCCAATGCTGCGTGGCGCGCCGGATCGCGTGCGTGACCCGCTCATTGAGATGGTGCAATTTCCAAAGCGCTTGGGGAACTCTGTTGAGTTCGCGCTCCTGGCGCGACAGATCATCGAAAACCCCTACCTGAACGGTGAGACCATTCGGCTCGATGCCGGCATTCGAATGGCGCCCAAATAAGTTCTACTGCAGTGGCGGGGGGTTGCCGGTATTGCTCAACCAGCAACACCGGACGCATCATTGCGAGGCGGTCATCAACTTCCACTGATCTTTTAGCGCCGCATAACCGTCTTCCGGTTGGCCGTCGTACACCAATTCGCTGGTGTGCGTTTCAATGAACGGTTGACGTGATCCAGCCCAGATATGGCCCGCAGGAACGAGCCAGGACGTATCATCCAGGGTGCCAGCTTTCACGTTGATTTCTGCACTGTCGCCGGATCCGTGCCATAGCCGAACACCGCACTCGGGGCAAAACCAGCCCTGACGTTGAACACCAGAGTCCGCCACACGCTGAATTTGTCGGACAGCGCCCTTAACGCTGAAATCGGACTGCGCCACCCGTAGACTTTCACCAAATGCAGAAGAGGTGTGGCGCTGACACTCGCGGCAATGACAAAGATAGAATGTCAGTGGCGCGGTTTTGACAAGATATCGAACACGACCACACTGGCAGCCGCCGGCCAGTGGCAGTGGTGGCACCACCACTAAAGGTACGTCAACCGCTGGATCTGCCAAGGAATATCTCCCGCTCGTATTCGTCAACGAAGGTACTGACCGAAAATCCTGCCAATGCCA
>JAYSTS010000422.1:0-1727 GCA_043719475.1 Gammaproteobacteria bacterium
TGTGTTGCTGGATCAACCGCGGCGTCACCTGCGCAAGCCACGTCAAAAATCTTCTCCTGCGCCGCTCCGTTTTCAACCCACCCCTTGATGATCTGGATGCGCTGCAGAGGGCGGCTGTTGGCGTCCCGACTTGCCCAGGTGAAAAACGATGGCGTGCCAGGCACTTCGTTTGTTGCCTTGACTGCGAGGAGATCCGAGCCCATGGCAACTCCGTGTTCGTAGGCTTGTTCGATCCCATCTGACCGTGAGGTGATGTCGTCGGGCAGATCAAACCCTGCAAAAAAACGAACTTTGATGTGGGTGCCGCTGGTTGCAAACGTCTCCTTGCGCCGCATTCCGGCATAGAGATCATCGCGTGTGTTGGCTTCTGCCCAGACTCCAGCAAGACCTGAAGCTCCCCAGTATTGGGCCGCCGGGGATGCGTAGACCTTGCCATCCGGCAAAGGTGCGTCGAGCGGAACTGAGCCTCGCTGCTGTGGTGTGATATCCAGAATGCCGGTCTTGCTCCAGTAGTTGTTCTCGTCGAAGGAACCCGCTGAATTGTGTGTATCACTCGATCCGATCAACCCGAAACGATACGGGTTGAAACCCTTGGTGGCCTCCATGACCAGACCACGCAGATAGGCATCACGAACGTAGCTGCCTGGTGCCTGGCTGGCCAGGTCACTGGCGACCCGCACTGGCATGATTTCAAAGTTTGCCCATTCGTCATTGGGAGACAACAACGGGTGAGTCTCCGAGGTGCCCTTGACCTGCGTCACCTCTACCAGCGGTTCGTTGCGCATGCGCTGATCTGCGTAAGTGGTATCCATGGGTTCGCCGGAGTAGGTCGTATCCTGGAACATCCAGCCATTGCTGCCGTTTGAATTGTGGGGAATGGCCAGCGCTTCAATGTTCTGTTTGCGCAGATCGTCCATCCAGTCCCAGAGGTCTTCCGGGTTGCCGGAGTCGAGGCGTGTGAATGGCATGTCCGGGTGAGCCGAGCCCTGGAAAATAACGTTGCGGTGCAGATTTTCGAATTGGGGGCCCGAGGCTGTGTATTCGTAGCCAATGAACGCGGTGAACTTGCCGGGCTCATTGTTCCTCTCCGCCGATGCAACGATGTCCTGCCAGGTATTGCGCACGATGTTCTTGTCGAGCAGATCATCCTTTTCCACCTGGCCGCCAATGAACGGCAGCATCTCCCGAAAGGCCGTGCGGTCTCTTGTCTTGATGGCTTCCCGCAGCCGCGCGGCAATCGGATGGCTGAAGACAGTCGAGGCGGGATCAAACATCGCCGGGACCATCCCAAGGTAAGTTCCATGGTCGGTAACCGCTTCGAAGTCCAGAGGGGTGGAGATCTTCATGTCGGCACCTGAGGCGTGTTTGATGGTCTCGCCTTTCGCAAAGGCGTAGGCGTCATCGGGGCCGGTACGCGTGCCAAACAGATAGGCATCGAAGGAGTACATCGTGTGAACGTGCAGATCGCCGAAGTAGGCATAACGTTCGGGATTACGCTCGATCGCAGGGCCAGTGGTCGCCGCGGTTGAATCGGTAACGGTCGTGTTCACTGGCTCTTCGACCGCAGTTTCCTCGCTGCAGGCCGTAACAAGACACAACGCCATGAGCGCGAGATAACTACGCATGGATACCCCCCGGATTCCGGTGAAAAACGATTGTCTGCTGATCGGTCAACCCGTGCCACAAAAAGTGTGTATAGGTCGCAGAGCAACTCACCGAGGGCACAG
>JAYSTS010000423.1:0-3641 GCA_043719475.1 Gammaproteobacteria bacterium
AAACGTCGTGATCATTCTTGAAACGGGTCAGCCGCTTCAGGTGTCGAGTGGTCAGCACACGGTGTCCCATCGTGGTGGGTTTGTGGCCGGACTTCACGATGGTCCAACCCGGACATCGCATTCAGGGCACCAGGCAGGCATACAGTTGAACCTGCCGCCGCTGGTTGCGCGTCAATTACTCGGCCTGCCTCTGAGTGAGATTGCCCATCAGGTGATTGCAGCCCTTGATGTGATTCCCTGTTGCCGACGAGCAGAGGTGCGTCGCCTGGTCGACTTGCAGAGCTGGGGCGAACGACTTGATGTGGTCGAGTCCTTGTTGAAAAAGTCGCTCGAACGGCCATTGCCACGAGGTTATCGGGAGCTGTCCTGGGCCATCGCTCAGATAGAAAAGAGCGCAGGATCGGTTTCGATCCGAACCCTGGCGCAAACACTCGGCTGGAGTGAACGTCGGTTGCAGCGTGCTTTTACGGAGCAGGTTGGTGTTGCGCCCAAGGTGTTCGCGAGGCTGGTTCGGTTTGATGCGCTGATGACACGGGTACAAACACATCCGGACGAGCGCTGGGTAGACACTGCGCTTGAGCTTGGTTTTGCGGATCAATCCCACCTGGTTCGGGACGTACGGCAATTCTCTGGTGTCACACCGTCGCTGGCAGAGCGGCGGCTGTCGCTGGTGGCAACACATCAGGATTGAAAGTTTGGTGGTGTCGGATTTGTTCTATATTCCGTAACGGAGCCAGACCACAATCAGTGCAGTTGTTCTTGTTCGCGATCAGGAGATCTCTCCCACAAGGATCAGGATGTCGCGATCTTGTAGGAGCGGTCTCCTGACCGCGAACCCCGTCCCCCAAACCCAAGGAATTCCATGATGCCAAGCAGTACCGCCGAAACAGGCCCATTCGACCTCAGCAAATCTCCGATCCACCTCGGTTCCAGGGTTGGTGCTGACAACCCGGCGGTGCCGCTGCATGGTTTTGGATTCGACGGACCGGCCTTCGAAGCGTATATGGCTGCGCACTGCACCCAGGACGCACCGGGTCGCCTCGTGATGATCGAAACCAGTCCAACGGACTGGCCGGCCTGGGAGTGTCACCACGAAGGTGAAGAGCTGGTGATCGTGCTCGAGGGTGAAGCCGAGTTCATTCAGGAAATTGATGAGGGCGAACGGCGCTTTGCCATCAAAGCCGGTGACACCGTGATCAATCCAGCCGGTATCTGGCACACCGCGAACGTGAAAAAATCGTTGCGGGCGATCTACATCACACCATGTCCGGGCACCGAACATCGGCCTCGATAGGCTGGCAAGGTCCGATCCGGATTGAGCGTCAACCTGTGTCGGTGACCGGGTGTTCGGTTCTGACCGGCGCGACGATTCTTGCGATACTTCGTGCCTATCCAATGTGCGAGCAAGAACATGCTGAGCCAGGCCGATAACGACGCACTGACACGTACCGATCCTGACACCCTGATGGGTTCGTTATTCCGTCGATTCTGGATACCCGTTCTGTTGTCCGAGGAAGTTGCCGAGCCCGATGGCCCCCAGATTCGTGTGCAAGTGATGGGCGAGGTACTGCTTGCCTTTCGGGATAGCGAAGGGCGGATCGGATTGATCGAACCGCGCTGTCCTCATCGCGGTGCCAACTTGTTCTTTGGTCGGAATGAGCAGTGCGGCATTCGCTGTGCGTTTCACGGCTGGAAGTTCAATGTCCTGGGAGAGTGTGTCGACATACCGATTCTCGAACCGGATTTGACCGCCGGAATGCGGAAGAAGGCCGGCATCAAGGCATACCCCACCCGCGAATGGGGCGGCATGATCTGGGCGTACATGGGTCCAATGGACGGCCAGTCGACGTTACCCCCGCTGCCGGAGATGGAGTTCGCGTTACTGCCTGCATCGCATCGACATGTCTCGAAAAAGTTGCAGGAATGCAACTGGGCACAAGCCGCTGAAGGGGCGCTGGACACTGCGCACTTTTCGTTTTTACATCAGCCGGTTGCGCAGTCCGATGCAGAACTGCAGGAGAAGTCCGCGCGTGCGACCAAAGGTTTTGCCAAAGGCACCATGAACCACGTGCACATGCGCTGGATGCGTGATGATCCACGGCCACGTTATGCCATCGTTCACCACCCTGCAGGCATGGTGCTGGGCACTTCACGTGCCGCCGATCCCGGCATGCGTTACTGGCGCATTGCCCAGTACCTGATGCCTTGTCATGGTTATACACCGAGCGCAGCAGCGGGACAGACCTACCACGCCCAGAGCTGGGTGCCCATCGACGATGAAAACTGCTGGGTGTATGTGTACTCGTGGAATCCGGATCGGCCGATCACGGATGAAGAGCGGGATGCCTGGCGCAAAGGCGGCGCTGTGTACGCGCAGCTTGGCCCCGACTGGCGACCGATTCGCAATCGTGCCAACGACTACCTGCTGGATCGTGTCCTGCAGCGCACCGAGAACTTTACTGGCATTACCGGCGTGTCAGAACAGGACACGGCGATTCAGGACAGCCAGGGTCGCATCGCTGATCGCACGCGTGAACTGCTTGGCGCAACTGATATCGGCGTCGTGCAGTTCCGGCGACTGATGTTGCAGGCGGCGAAAGATCTGGGCCAGGGCATTGAACCGTCCTGGGCCTCTCAGCCACAGGCTTATCGCGTGCGCGCCGGCGGCATCGTTGCTGATGAAGCGCTGGACTTTGCAGCGGTGATGGTTGAACGATTTGGCGACGAGCTGGGCCGTATTGATAGTCGGTAGTCACTCGGCAATTCCCATTCCGCACTCGCGTTGAGCGACCTGTTTTCACAGGATCACGTAATTTACGACCAGGCCCGCCATGCAGACCTGGAAGACAAACGTTGCAACGAGATACCCATGTGCAGGCCGTGATGGCCGAACCCGAGCGTCCATGTAGTGCTTTTGCAGCCAGAGCACACCCACAAAGGAAGGTCTGAATAATCGGACCTACCTTGATCAATCCTGAAGTGTTCAGGCAGCCAGCCCCAGCAACTGCTTGACCTGGGATGCGCGCTCGCCATGACGCGTTTCTTCACGTCCGTTCTGGCGCAACAATTCAGCAACCTGCGCATCCGGCTCTGCATCGGCCCAGACCTGGTACACCAGATCACCATCGGCCTCGCCTTGTTCCAGCGCGGCGATGATATTCGCATCGCAGTCCAGAGAGGTTGGTGCGAACTTGAAGAACGGATTGTCTTCATTCGCAGGAAGCGCGAAGGGCGCGCCGCCTTTCATCGTGATCGCCTTCAGTAGGCGATGTGCATGGCCACGTTCTTCCTGTCCATTTCGACGCAGCAGCGCCTTGGCTTCAGGGTTGCCAACACCTTCCGCCAGGGTGAAATAGAAGGCCTCGCCAAAACACTCGATCATGGCGAGCACCTGCAGGTCTTCGACCGTCAATTGACGACGTGACTTCAGGTGATCAAAGGCGGCAAACGCCTGCTCTGGATAACCGGCGGGTAAGGTGTACACGAAAGACCTCGTTCAACAGCTGGATGTCTCAGCAAATTAGCTGAACCAAGAGGGGAATGGAACCGGTAGCGGGTTGAGAAAGGAAGCCGGTGATCGTTTTCAGTGCCGGGTCTTCGGCGTCGAGATCCTTCGAGCGAACAGGTCTAACGGGTTGGGG
>JAYSTS010000044.1:0-7861 GCA_043719475.1 Gammaproteobacteria bacterium
TGTCGTCGTAGGTGTACCCATAATCCTGGCCATTGGCGCCGAGGTTCTGGCGCAGGCGGGACAACTCATCGAACACCCGGTTCATCGAGCGGGTCATGGCGCCACCGGCGGTTTTGTTCACTTCGCCAGTGCGATCCCCCGCTGCGTTCAAGGCATACTCGACCCGTTCGCCCAGGTTGTTTGTCACCGACACGAGGCGTTGTGCGGTGTCGTAGGCGTAATCGAGGTAGCTGCTATTCGGCAGGGTCACGCGCGTGAGTTGCTTCGCGGCGTTGTAGGCGTAGCGCGTGATCGCGTTGCCCGAGGTGTGCTGCACGTTCTGTTGGGTCAGCTGCGATCGGGCGTTCCAGGTCAGCACTGTGATCACGTTGTTTGCATCACGCACCTGCGTGGGTAGGCCGCGTGTGTCGCGGGTGAGCACCGTGCTCACCTGCCCCAGCGCATTCGTGACCGTCTGCAGATCGCCCTTGACGTCGTAGGTGAACGTAGTGACATCCGCAACATCCGTCCGCGGGCCGTCGATGCTGGCAATGAGACCGAAGGTGGGGTTGTAGGTATGTGTCCAGACGCGCTGATTGCCGGCCGTTGAATACGGCACTGACTGCGTCTGCGTGTCCGACAGCGTTCGGGTCAACAGACGACCGCTCACATCGTAGCTGCGGACGTCGGTGTGGCCCGGCCGAGTGATTGTTGTTGGCAGCGTCAGCGTGGGGTGCCACTGCGTGGTGATCGTACGCGCATCCGCCGTGCCGAAGGCCTCGGTCCTCGACTCTTCCAGCCCACGGGTGTTGTGCGTATACGTGGTGACGTTGCCTTCATTATCGGTGCGGCGACTGACCTGATTGTTGTAGTCATATTCGAGGCTCGACGTCATCGCCCCGCACAGCGCCGTGGGTGCGCCGTCGAGTTGGGTCACACGGGTGCGGCGGCCGTCCAGATGCAGCCGATAGGTGGTCTCCAGGCCCAGTGGATTGGTCACCGCGACGGTGTCATTCGTCTGGATGCCATCGCTGGGCGTCAGGTTGTAGACAAACGTATGACGATCCGCGCCACCGGCATGTTCGGTCAGGTTCGCGCGTCCAGCCGCATCGTAGCCGAAGGTCGCATACCGCCGACCCGCTTCATCCGTGATGCCGGTGAGCTTGAGTGGGAAGGACGCATTCTCGTAGTGGTAGGTGCGAAACGGATTGTCGGTGGTGGATGTCGTGGCATCGGGATAGGTCGCTCGGGTCAACCGGCTCTGGGCATCCCAGGTATAGGTGGTGATTCGGTTGCTCGGATCCTTCATGGTCGCGAGCCGGCCTGAGGTGTCATACGTCAGGTTGATCTGTCGGCCGCTGAAGTGGGTGACGCGGGTGAGTTTGCCGCTGGTGTAGGTGAAGGTCAGCCACTGGCCCGTCGGGTTTTCGCGGCGGGTGAGCCGGCCGCCGTTGGCGGTGTCGAAGGTATCGATGATGCCGTCGGGATTGGTGAAGCGGACGAGAGTTCCACTGACGGTGGCATGATGTTTCCCCTCGTCTTCGGGAAATATGAATGGGGAAAAGACATAACCGGTAGTCCCTGACTCCCATCTCGTGGTGGTGTAGAACTCGGTTGACTGCTTTGCGCCGTCGTCCAGCGCGAGCTGATCGCCGACATAGTTTGCTGAGTAGGAGAACTTCCAGTCGTTGGTATTGCTGTTGTAGGTGCGGACAAATTCCAGCGGTAGCACACCTGGTCCGTGGTAATCGGTTTCTATCTGGTACTTGTTCCCCGAGAGGGGATTGATCGGATTTCCTTCACAATGATCTCCCTGACCTGTGGTGTCGTCGAGGAACTGGGGAGTAGTTTGAAAGTAGATAACCTTAAAATACTGGGTTGCAAGGGGGGTTGGAAGGCTAAAGTCCCAGTCGACCCTGTCCAAACGAACATACCTGCCAGAGAACGCCGCTGGACACCAATCATGGTGCGCACTGGTGCCTACAGACAAAGATGCCGCATAAGCCCGATCGATCGCGTCCGGTCCGCTATAGTGCCCAACCGTAGAGCAGATAGTTTTAGTATCGTAAGCTTGAGCTCGACCAGACGAGACGATCAAACAAACAGCCAAAGCAAAGCAGCTGACAACTGCGCGCGCGCGGGGAAGTGAATAATCGGATCAACACAGATACTCCCTGTAAAACTGATAACCCGCAAACAAACCACCTCGTGTGATGTTGCGGACAGGAGACGTGTGCCGTCCCTCATCAGAATCGTCAGGAGGATCTCCCTCTCTCCTGACCCTTGCAGGTGTTTATGTTCAACACCGCAGTTGACTGGAGAATTCCACAGAACCTTCGCGCGGTAAAGCTCTATTCGCGCCGTTTCGATATCAACTCGGATTTCCACGCGCTGGCGATATCACCTTGATATCACGGCACGGCCATCATCGAACGGCCTGTATCCAGAAACTGCGGCTATTCCTCCGCATCTTCGAAACCCTGTTGGAAAAGGGCTTTTGTGTGCGCACCGCCCATCAACGACAAAACGACCACCAATGCTTCATTCGTTTCCCGTTGGCGAGCCTCGATCAGGAGTTTGTTCCGATATTGCCATCAGTCGAGATTGATTCTGCCCTCCGGTCACGTCTACCCTCGATATTCCAAGCCAGTGGTCGGGAAACGTGCATGTCCGAAGCTTTGCCGGATCAGAAACGTCGCCGGGCGAGCGACCCTTCGTGACAACCCTCCACGAAGAGGATCTAGGTCTGGTCCGCCGTATCCTGCTCAAGGACCGGTTGGCGTTCGACGGATTTTTTGCCGTCTATTTTCCGCGGTTGTGCCGCTTCGCTGTTCGGCGATTGAGCGATCCGGAAGCCTGCGAGGATGTTGTGCAGGAGACCTTGCTGAGGGCGCTGCGACACCTCGGTGATTATCGTGGTGAAGCATCGCTATTCACCTGGCTGTGCACGATCTGCAGCAACGAAGTTGTGAACTGGTATCGCAAACACGGGCAGCGCCTTGCCAAGCAGGTCAGTCTTGACGACGAGCCAGATCTGCTCGCCTCCATGGAACATCTGTCAACCGCAAACAGCGAGGAACAGGTTCAACTGCAAATGGCCATTCAACTGATACTCGATCAACTCCCTGACAACTACGGCAAAGCGCTGGAGTGGAAGTACCTGGAAGGACTGCGTGTTGAAGAAATCGCTGCCCGCCTGCAGACCACGGTGATCGCTGCGCAATCCCTGCTGGCACGCGCTCGAACCGCATTTCGATCCAGCGTTAACGAATTCGATGTCAGCAAGTTAGCTGAGCTCAACGGAGCATCAACATGAAGGATCCAAATGAAAACGGTGATTCGAATTCAGTGCACGGTCACGAAGAGCCTGATGATGATGTTCGTAGACTGATGATGATGGCCGGCAAACGTTGGGAACTGCCCGCGGAGGCACGCGCGCGAGTTCATGCTGCAACTCTGGTTACCTTCGAGGCGATGCCAGAACCCGCTCCACTCGTTCAGTCGCCCAAGAACACCGGTGGCACTGGCTACCTCTGGCGATATGCCGCAGCTGCCAGCTGCCTGATGGCACTGGGCGCCGCTGCAATGTTTTTTCAACAAGACCCTGATTCAACGTCGACCCCGGCAATGTCGATCGCAAGCGTCGTCTATAGCACCGGAGATACCACCGTCGACAACCATCGGCTGATACCTGGTGATGAACTAACCATCAATGCAGAGGTGGCAACCGGCACGGATGGACGCCTGCAAGTGAGACTGTCATCCGGTGTCGAGATGCGTGTTGACGGCAATACTAGATTGCAACTAACCGATAATGCACAGGTGCAGTTGCTGAGCGGACGGATCTACTTCGATACCGCCGGTGGTGGTAGTGTCCGGGTCAGCACAACTATGGGGCACATCACGGATATCGGCACGCAATTCGTTGTCGAGCTCAACCAGACCGAGCTGGACGTGATCGTTCGCGAAGGTGCGGTGCAGGTAGAACGTGGCTCTAACACTGATGTGGCCCGCGCCCTGCCCGGCATTGGAGAGAAGCTACACTTTAGCGAACAAGGACTCTTGTCCAGAGCGCCAATGCCTACCACCGACCCTTACTGGCACTGGATCGGCGCCGCGAGCGGTGAGTATCAACTCGACAGCGGTAGTCTGGATGATTACCTGCGCAAATCGGCACACGAATGTGGATTGCAGTTGAGCTATCGTGATGCTGGCAGCCAACAGGCTGCACAAACAATCAGTTCGCACGGCACGACTACACTGTCGGGTTGTCTTGTGGCGATTGATGAAGTCCTGGAAACTACGAATCGGTTGAAGCGTGTATCGCCTGATGAGGGCTACCAACTCGTGATCGACATAAACTAGCCTTCATTAGACAAAAATTGCCTAACCGAAAATGCTGCGCGGGGTATTTAAGCGCTGCGGAACGATTGGCTGGAGAGAAGGTCGGTATAACAGCGGAAGTCAAACCGTACGGTCACAACCAATGAAGTTGGCAGATCCAGTCATGAGAGGTCGAGTAAATGCGCCCTGTGGGAACGATCTTGCGATCGCGAACCGTTGGTTGCGTGACTTTGTGGGAGCGATCTCCTGATCGCGATCTTCGATGAGCTGGAGATGCACAACGCGTCGCGGCGTCGAGCAGCCCGTCCCGTTGTAGGAGCGGTCTCCAGACCGCAATGCCAAGTGGAAAATCGCGATCAGGAGATCGCTCCCACAGGCATTGGGTATCGCGACTTTTATTGTCGAATCAAGGCTAGGACGATTGAAATCGCCTTTCAAAGACGATGTATGCAAATAGATCGAAACGCTGCCTGGACTGGCTTGGTCAATTGCCTCAAGACCAGCATAGTGTCTGGTTCGTTCTTGATCGCCGCAGCAGTTTGCATGGTGATGCAGTCGAGCGTTGCCGCCGAAGCGGCACCCGTCGAATTCGCGGGCCACACCGTCAAGGAAGTACTGGCGCATTTCGAAAGTCAGGGCGACCGCTTCATCTATAGCAGCGACGTACTGTCGCCAACTGCGCGTTTTCCACACGAGCCTCCCGGCGGTACAGAGTTCGAGCGCCTGCAAACCGCGTTGCTGTCACTGAACGTCTCTCTGCAGCCAGCCCGTAGCGTAGCTGCCGGAGGGTTGCGTCGTTGGTTGATCGTCGCTGCTGCACCCAAGGTCATTCGCTCGGTCGAACTGATTTCTGGCCGGGTCATCGACGCGGTCGAGGGACACGCGCTGGCCAACGCGACCATCCGCTGCGGTTATACCCAAACCGTCAGCGATCAACATGGCAGATTCACGCTGCCAAGATTGTCGTGCGGCGATCGGATTCACGTCAGAGCAACCAATTTTCAGCACGCAGAACATCGACTGCTGACTTCGTCGGAACGTATGACGATACAACTGCGACCGATCAATCGGATCGAGGAAGTTGTCGTGGTTGCCAGTCGTTATGCGATAGAACACGAGGCGAACAGCCACGAAATACTGGACTCCTGGCGTCTGGCTAACACCCCTGCATTGGGTGATGACGCGATTCGTGTTGTCAACCAGCTGCCGGGAACTGCCTCCATCGGTCTTTCCGCGCGACCACAATTTCGCGGCGGCGCCGTGGACGAAACGTTGATCGTGTTCAACCATGTGGAGTTGATCGATCCTTATCACCTGAAAGACTTTGAAAGCCTGTTTTCGAGTGTGAATCCGGCGTTGATTCGCAGCATCGATGTCTATACCGGAGGGTTTCCATCCCGATACGGTGATCGTCTGAGTGGGGTGCTTGATATCGCCACCAACACCGAATTCGAAAATCTTGGCGGACAGGTATTAGTCAGCTTGTTAAGTGTTGGTGCGCAGGTCCACAGCGCTCCGGAAAACAGCGAATATCGGTGGGTGGCCGCGGCGCGACGTGGCACCCTGGACGTGGTATCCGGCAAGCTCAAGGACACGTTTGGTGAACCTGCGTATAGCGATGTCTACACGCAGTTTGTCTGGTCGCCAACCGACACGCAGGAAGTCGACGTGGGTGTGCTCTGGTTTGGCGATAGCTTGAAGCTCGATAAGATTGATGCAATCGGTGAAGGCGAACGCGCGCGCGCTCGTTACAAAAATCTGTATGCCTGGTTGCAGTGGGTGGTGCGGAATAATCATGGTTGGTCACATCGCACCACCTTGTCGACAGTAGATATCGATCAAGACCGCCACGGCACTGAGTTCGATCCGGATACTGATGAATTCACCGGTTCTGTCGACGATCGACGTGAGTTTCACATCCTGCAGTTGTCGCACAGCTCGACCAAGTCGCTGAGCCAATCCTGGAAGCTGGATATCGGTACGCGTTTGCATTTTCAGCGTGGGCGCTACGACTACCGTGCAACTGTAGAGCGGGGTGATCTTGCCGATCTCTTCGGGGCTGAATCTGAATTTCAGCGTTACCTGCAAGTGAAAGTGGATGGGCCGGTCGGCGGCGCATACGCTGCAGTTCGCGGCACGCTGAATCCCGATCTATTCGTTGAAGCCGGCATTCGCTGGGACTTTCAGGATTTCGCAACCAACGGCGACCGCGATCAACAAATCAGTCCACGCGTCAGCCTGCGTTACGACGTCAGTGAAGAGACGTCCCTCCGTGCATCCTTCGGCAGATTCAATCAATCCGAGGGTATCCACGAGTTACAGGTAGCCGATGGCTACACACGCTATCAACGCCCGCAACAGGCCGATCATTTTGTGGTTGGTCTGGACCATTCCTTCTCTGGCTCGACCAGTTTGCGCATTGAGGCATTCAACAAAAATATCAGCCACCGTAAACGCCGCTTCGAAAATCTGTTCGATCAGCTTTCGATTATTCCGGAGCTTGGGCCTGACCGTTATGAAATCGGACCGGGATCAGCAAATTCCAAAGGTATCGAGTTTGTACTGACGTACCGCCCGGACGATAACACCGAAATCTGGGGCAGCTACGCTCTGGCGGATTCGCGAGACCGCGTACGCGGAAGGTGGCAACCGCGCAGGTGGGATCAAAGGCATACCGTACACGCAGGCTTTGTCCTGGACCGACAATCATGGTCTATCGGCGCAACCGTTGCCTGGCACTCAGGTTGGCGAACGACCAAGCTGCCGGACTTCGTCAACCTGAACGAAGATGGCGATCTACCTGTACTAACGCTGCCGATCAACAATCGACATTTGCCGGATTATTTCAGCATTGACGCTCGAATATCCAGAACCTGGAGATGGTCGCGCGACTCACTGGAGCTGTTTGCAGAACTTACCAACGTCAGCGATCACCGTAATACCGGAGCCTATGGCTACGAACTCGAGGTCGACGAAGATGCGGGCACCGCGCTGTTGGTGAGAGAGAAGGATCCTCTCATTCCCTTTATTCCTTCAGTTGGTTTTATCTTCACGTTCTAACGCGTTCGATGTCGTTACCGTTATCGAGTGAGCGTACAATTTTCAGCTCCTACAAATTCAGAACGTGGGGAAATCATGGATCTGCAGGGCAAGAGAATCATCGTTACGGGCTCAGCGCGTGGCATGGGTGCGGCAACGGTCCGGGCGTATGTAAAAGCCGGTGCGCAGGTCATCGGCATGGATGTATCAGACGAAGCAGGTCAAAAGGTATCTGCCGATGCGAGCCTCAACGGCCCTGGAAAAGCGGGGTATCTGCATGTCGACATCTCGAACCGACAGAGTGTGGAAACCGCTTTTGCGCAAGCCGTTCGCCAATTGGGAGGACTCGACGCGCTGGCACACCCTGCGGCCATTCAACGCTCTTCTGACGCTTCCGATGTCAGCGTCGAAGACTGGGACCTGATGTTTGCGGTCAACGTACGCGGCACGATGCTCACCAATCAGGTGGCCCATCGTTACATGAAGGTTTCTGGCGGTG
>JAYSTS010000045.1:0-7858 GCA_043719475.1 Gammaproteobacteria bacterium
CATGGGTGCATGGATACTCTATCGAGGGGTGTTACGGTTCGGTCTGCTGGACACCATACCGGTGTTGCGCGAGCAGGTCGTCAATCAGCTCAGTGATCCGGTGGTTGTCGCCAGTCATCGCGGCATCATCGTCGATGCCAACCAAGCCGCCCTCAGCATGTTCGCCATGCCACGCGAAGAGATCATTGATCGCACGATCGCCCAGTTCATGCCCAACTGGCCACCCAGCGAACTTTCCGTGAAAGGCTCGGCAAACGCGGAGATCACCATTGGCGGACAGATCTTTGATGTCGCCTTCTCAAGCCTCGACCCGTCGGCCAACCTGTCAGACGTGGTACTGGTGTTTCGTGATGTGACGGTACGACGTGAAGATGAGCGTCGACTCCGGAAAATGCAGAAGGAACTCGAGCGTCTGGCACATACCGATTCGCTGACCGGCCTCTACAACCGACGCATCTTCATGCAGCGGCTCGAAGAAGAAGTGGGGCGGGTCAGGCGACATGGCAAAGCGCTATCCGTGCTGATCTTCGATCTGGATTTCTTCAAACTGGTCAACGACACCTATGGTCACGACACCGGCGACGTGGTGCTGGTGGCAGTAGCTCGTCTTGCTAACGAAGCCAAGCGGATGAGCGACGTTGCGGCTCGCCTGGGTGGTGAGGAATTCGCACTGCTGCTTCCGGAAACGGACCAACAAGGCGCTGTGCAGCTGGCACAACGGTTACGTTCAGCCATCGAAAAGAACTTGTATCTGAGTACGTCCGGAACAGCGGTAAAGGTGACCGCAAGCATCGGTGTCGCAACCGCCACAGCGGAAGCTGATGAGATCGAGAAACTCCTGAGCATTGCCGACCGGCAGCTCTATCGGGCCAAGAACAACGGGCGCAACCGGGTCTGTTCAACAATGCTCTGACGGCGGATTGGAAAGACTGGAATTCCGTTGAAATGGATCAGCGCCGCAGGCTCAGCGTGACAGCACCGCCGCCATCCAGTGCTTCATAACTGAAGGCGATCGCACTGGTATCGCCGGTAAAAAACGCCTCCCGCACAAACGCCGCCATGAAGTGACCTATCGCGCTACCAACGAGTACGTCGCTCACATGATGTTTACCTGCCTCAACTCGCGCCCAGGCGGTACCCGCCGCGAGCAGCTGTGATCCCGCTATCAGGCCCAATCGTGCGGGCTCGGATAAATCCATCGAATTGACGTTGTAGGCTGTCATGGTCGCCAGGGCTTGGGTTCGTCCAGCATGGCCCGAGGGGAACGACAAATCGTTCTCACCATTCGGACGTCCGCGTCCCACTGCATCCTTCAATCCGGTAATGACCGCCCCTTCCAGCGCCACTGCTGCGAAACCTGCGCCGACACCGGCCAACTTGTCACCCAAGGAATCACTGGGCGCGACCAGCGCCGTCGTCAGCCAGAACGCTGTGGTTGCCTTTTGCAGATCGTTGCTGACACCGTCTGCATCGTCGCCAAACAGCGGCTGATGATCGATGACCCAATCGGTCAGCCGACCATCCACATTATCGATCGTCAGTAACCCGGCAGCGGCTATCGGCACCCACGTACCTGGTTCGGTGGCCGCAGTTCGGGCCGCTTGCCACGCTTCAGAAGCACCTGGCCAGCGCGGATTGACGCCATGATTGCCACCACTGGTGATACAACCGCTGAGCGCACATACACAAACAATCAGGCAAACAAACCGCGCCATCCGCCCTCCCGGTATTGGTCGCCCTGTTACCCCTACGCTATTCAGATGGTGTGGGTGCCAGAGCATCATTGGCATCATTCGCTGGTCCACCTGTCGACAGATCCGGCAACGCATTTCCCCCTTCCGTCGACGAGTCTTCCGCAGCCGCGGCCAACAGTTCGTCAGAACCTTCAAGCATCTGTTCGGCAAGATAAGCCGCGAGTTTGTAGGACCCTTCGCTGCGTGACGAGGTGATGGCGTACTCGTTTTCGCCTGCGCCTTGTTTCAGCTGCAGCGTGTACTTTCCTTTGCCGTCAACGACGATAAAGGTGCCTATATCGGCTTCGGAATTTTCCGTTGGATCGGTTGGCGTGCTATCGACGATACCGAGCACCCGCAGATTTTCCAATCGTTCAGCAAAGCTGGTCGCCTTGTCTTGATTGGCCGCAACACCATCGACCAGCCAGCCTTCCTTGCCCTTTTCCAGTTTGAACCCGACCGGGCTGACCACAGATTTCACTGCGCCCTCGGCCGCCAGCAATGCCTTGTCTAGCCACTCTTCGGCTTTTACCTGCGCCTGGAAGTTGCTGAACGCCACCGAATACACGGAGTCCGAACCCTCTCGACGTGCATGCACACGCTGGAAGCCAGGCGACGTACCAAGCCACACCTCGCCAACGACTTCTTCACCTTTTTTAAAGGTCACGTGGCGCTGGAACTTTTGTGCCGTGACTTCAAACCGCTCGGTGCTGGATTCCGTAGTCGACACCGGCCAGGGCGAAGCAAAATTCGCAAAGTCACTGACCAGCTTATCGGCCTTTTCCGCATCAACAGGAACCGCGCCGATCAGCCATTTGCTGTCCTTGCGTTCAAGCTCAACACTTTCTGTCTGATCGGCGATGACCACTCGATCAACCGTCGACGGATCGAAGTCCAGGAGCTTGGTTGATGCGCCATCATCACCGCGATCATTCAGGACGAACACGGCGACCAGAACCAGTTGCAGCAACAGGAACGCTGCCAATAACCCCAGGCGACCGTTCATGCCGCACCTCCCTGCATCCACGCCAGCACTTCACGCTGTTTGCGACGTCTTAATTGGCGATACACCAGATACACAACCAGTACACCGAATAACGCCAGACCGTAACTCGCAAGCTCGAGCGTACTCCGGTCGCTTGCTTCCAAGGGTGGCAACGTACGATTGAAATTCCCACGTGCACGAATGCCGGTGAGGCTTTCATCTTCCAGTGACCAGTCGATCAGATTCGCCATCATCTGGACGGTATTGCCGTAGAACGTACCGTCGGCCGCACCGACCATTCGCAGGGTCTGATCAGCCAGAAAACCGTTGGATGCAAAAACAAACAGCCGCGCCGATTCCGGCGAGTGTTCAATGACTGAGCCATACACGGGCTTGTCCGCTTCCTTGTTCGCTTCCTTGTCAGTTGCCTCGTCACCGTCAGGAGCAACCTCTGCCTGCGCAGCGGCAGTGAGGAAAGGGGATGGTTTGCCTTTGAAGAAGGACTCGAACCGCCCACGCAAGCCAACCGCGATCATCTGGGCTGCTTGTTCACCCTGCGGTGTGAACGCCGACAATCCCTGATCATCGTACTTGGGAATGACATTGGTATCCGTCGACGTCCAGCTGCCTTCACTCGAAGTGAGCAACGGGGTGACCTCAAATGTCTTCTTTGCCAACTCACTCAGCACGATCGGTGAAGCCCAGGGAACTGTCAGTTGCGGCAACCCATCGAACACTGGCAAATCTGCCATGCCGGAATCACGCACGTCGACAAAGTAGGGGTAATCCAGCATAACGAGTTCCTGGAAGCTGAACCCACTGACATTGCGCGTGACAGGTACTGGAAACGGCGTGTTCTGAGGATCCATCACCAACGATTTTCCTATGCTGACACCATGGTGCTCCAGCCACTCTTCAAAACCCGTGGTCTGCGGCGTTGCAACCAGGCTCTGTTCCTCAAGCAGCGCATCAAACGCCGCGGCCGCAAGTACTACCGTGCCACCCTGCATCAGATATTGATCGACGGCAAAAAGCTGCTTGTCGCTGAGGCCCTCAGGATCCACCAGCATCAGCATTTCAACACCAGCGGGCACTCGCCCCTCATCAAGCGTCGCGGCTTCAACTTCGAAATCGCTGGCCAGGAAGTCGCGCAACTGAGTGAACTGGCTGCCTTGTTGTGGCATGAATGGCGACTGCCCACCCACGGGTGTCGGCGTTACCAGCGCAACTCGCTTGAGCAAGCCCGTGGCAAATCGCTTGAGCCCTTCTTCGATGCCCTTGGTCGTGGCTTCTTCGGTAAGCCCTTCGGGCAACGGAATCTGCACGACAAGACCGTTCTGATGCAGTGTGAGATAGAAATAGAACTGGTTGGCGTCCAGGAGGCTGAGCGCCATCGGCTGGAATCCGTATTGCTGCTGGATGTCCTTTGCCAGTGCACCATCGGTTGCTTCCGGATCAAGGAACTCGATCGTGAACTTGTTGCCTGATTTCTCGGCGAGCCCGTTCAATGCCTTGTTCAGAACTTCCCGATAACCCACCAACGGTTCTGGCAACTTCGCATCTGCTGACAAATATCCCTTGAAGGTGACGGGTTCATTGATGCTCGCGAAGAGCGAGTCGCCACCCTGGAAACCGTACAACACCTTTTTGATGCTGCGGGTGAGATCAAACTCTGGATTGCGCAACTGCACATCGAGATCAGATTCGCCGATGGCCTTGACCTCGATCAGGTCACGGAAACTCAGAACTTCGTACTTGTCGCCATACACCAACAGCACATCGAAATAAGCATTCACCAGGCTAGCCTGATGACGATCGGCAACCTGGAAAGGAACGGCACGAATGCTGTACTTGGTGTTGGCTTCGTCTTCAAGTTCCGGGTTGGACGCAGGATCGACAATTTCCACCCGAACCTTACCGTTGCCGGCAATCTCATACTCGCGCAACAGATCTTTCATGCGTGGCGCAAGCGGGGCCAGCAGCGGATGCGTCTTTTCGCTGAAATAACCACGAATCAACAAGGGTTCGCGTAATTGACCAAGGTATGCACGGGTTGCTTCGGAGATCGAATAGATGCGTCCTTCGGTGAGATCAAATCGAATGCCGCCAACGTTTGTGAGCCAGACATTGGCCAGCAGCAGATTGCCGACCAGAAGCGTCGTGCCCAGTTGCCAGTTTCGATGCGTGATCTTGTTGCCGTCGTGTGCCCAACGCTCACGCGTCAGCGCATAGACATTGAGGGCGAGGAAAACCACCGCAATCGACAGGTAGTAATAAAGATCGCGCAGATCGAGTACACCACGTGTGATCGACTCGAAGCGCGAGCCAGCGCCCAGCGACAGCAACAGATCGGCCAGCCAGCCGCCCGCCAGGGACACCAGCAGGGTTGAACCAAGCGCATAGAAAACGCCACAGACCAGGGCGGCCAGCAGTAACGCAACGATCTGGCTGTCCGACCGGGCGCTGACGTACAGACCGATCGCAAGATACGCTGCGCCGAGCAGCATGGCTGCCAGGTAGCCTGCAAACACCGGCCCCCAGTCGAGTTCACCAACCAAGGAGACGATGATCGGCAACGGCAGGGTCAGCACCAAAGCAAGTCCAAGCAGCATCCAGCAGGCAAGGAATTTGCCGAGCACAAACTCCCACGTGGTTGCCGGCAGTGTTGCAATGAACTCGAGTGTTCCCGAGCGCCGCTCTTCACTCCACATCCGCATGGTGATGGCTGCAGACAGAAAAATCATCAGCACCGGCATCCACTCGAACATGGGTCGAACATCAGCGATATTGCGTGCGAAAAACGCTTCCATCCAGAAAAATACGAACAGGGTCGCGGCCAGGAAGGCTCCCAGAAAGAGGTAGCCGATCGGCGCGCCAAAAAAGAGACTGAGCTCTTTGCGTTCAATTTCACGAATGATTGACAGCCTCATGCTGCGACCTCCTCATTCACGCGGCGGAAGATCGTTTCGAGATCCTGCTGCACCGGCGTGATTTCCTGAACCCTGGCACCACTGCCCACCAGTGCCTGGGCCACCTGAGCCGCGCCAGCATCAACTGCTCCCGTCACTTCAAGCAACCAGGCGCCATCATCAACCGCGAGATTGGCGATCGATGGAATCGCTCGCAGAACTTGTTCGATATCGCCCCCACTCGCCCGCACTCGTAACGTGCTGGTATGCACAAGGTCGGCAAGTCGTTCATCAACTACCAGCTTGCCCTGTCGCAGGATCAGCGCACGATCACATATCGCCTTGACCTCCTGCATGATATGGGTGGAGAGAATCACCGTTGCATGCTGGGCCAGTTGACGGATCAGCAAACGCATCTGCTGAGTCTGCGAGGGATCAAGGCCGTTGGTCGGCTCATCGAGAATCAGAAACTTGGGTCGGTGCAGAATCGCCTGCGCGACACCAACCCGCTGCTTGTAACCGCGCGAGAGCGTGGCAATGGGCTCAAGCAACTTGGTCTCCAGCTCCGTCGCGCGAATGGCCGCCGGCACAACTTTGGCTGGATTGAGCCCTCGCAGTCGAGCGGCGTAGGCCAGATAGTCGGCAACGGTCAGCTCGGGATAGATCGGCAGGCTTTCCGGAAGGTAGCCGATGTCGGCCTGCGTGGCCTCCGGCTGATTTGCAACATCCCGGCCATCAATTCTCACGATGCCTGCCGAGGGCTCAAGATATGCCGTCAGCATTTTCATGATGGTGGTCTTGCCGGCGCCGTTGTGGCCAAGCAGGCCAACCACTTCACCGGGATTGATCGAGAAGGAAACATCATCGACGGCGATGAAGTCTCCGTAACGGCGGGACAGATTGACTGCCTCCAGCATGTTTTGCTCCTCTGTCTCATTCGGAGGTGGCACGGTATGCGCTCTGCTTAAAAATTCAAGGGGTACAAGCCGGGACTATTCATGAAGGTTCGTCGCTAAGGGTGTCGCGACCGGGAGAAAAAGGCAGTGTGGGCTAGATTCAGCTGGTGTTAACATTTCCTCATGAACAAATCACTGCAAATTGACGGGCCAGCAGGGGCAATCGAAGCGATGCTGGATCGCGCCTCAGCTGACAGCACCGACATTGCGATCCTCTGCCACCCCCATCCTGCGTACGGTGGCAACATGCATGACGGCGTACTGGATGTGGCTGCGGCTGTACTGTTGAACGAAGGAGTCAGTGTGCTGCGTTTCAATTTTCGTGGGGTCGGTCGAAGTGAGGGCACTCTTGCAAAGGGCGTAGCAAAGGGCGTAACAAAGGGCGTAGCAAAGGGCGTCACAACGGGAGAAGGAGAAGCCGATGACCTTGCAGCCGTCACAGCATGGGTACTGGAATCCTGCCCGTCAGAATCCATCATACTCGCCGGCTATTCCTTCGGCGCAACCGTGGCATGGCGCGCAGCCCACACGTTACCCAAGCTTGCTCGTCTCATACTCATCGCACCACCCGTTGGTTTGATGCCCTTTACTGCACCAGCGCCAACTTGTCCGGTCCATGTGGTGTATGGCGATACTGATGAGTACATCGACCCTGCCGCACTAGCCGCCTGGACCGGTGTGACCCGACACCAGGTGGACGGCGCCAATCACTTTTTCATGGGTGAATGGCAGGGCCTGACTACCGCCTTCGCCGACGCGCTGAAATAACCACCGATCAGACGACCGGTACACCCGTCATCCATTCGTGCAAAAACCAGAATGCGGCATAACCCGCGAGGCCAATGAGCACCGGCAGGCCAAGTTCTGATGGAACGAACTTGTTACGCCCGGTCAGGATGGCAACAAAGGGGATATTGGACGTCGCCGCCGCAAACGGTAGCCATTGATCGCCCAGTTTTTTGGCTTTCTTGGCGTCGAGCAGCAACGTGCCGATGCCGGCCAACAGCAGGAACGTGCCAAAAAACGCCAGGGACACGTAATCACCATTGACGGCAATGTGGCTCAGCGACCACAGAATGACAGCCCACAGGAAAGGATGTCGCGTGATCCTGACCAACCCCCGCGTATTCACGCCTTGCGCCAGCAGCTTCTCCTGTCCAACCTGAGTTGGATTGGGGACCAGAAATCCACCCAGCAAAAAAACTGTCGCAATCGGCATGACCACTTTCGGAATCCAGTACAGGTCAGGATTCGGAAACCAGGCGTATTCATACC
>JAYSTS010000046.1:0-24120 GCA_043719475.1 Gammaproteobacteria bacterium
TAGTTTGTTTTCGATGAGTCCAACCGCCGGATGCGGGTCCGCATGTCCGGTGGTGTGGGAGGGGTGACGGGCGCAATCCCGTTACCCCGACCCGATCAAGAGATCGCTCCCACAGGACGCTTTTGCTCGACGTCTCATGGCTGAATCGGCCAACTTCATTGGCCGTGACCTTACGGTTTGATTTCCGCTGCAATCCCGACCTTCTCTCCAGCCAATCGTTCCGAAGCTCTGAATACCCCTGCGCAGCATTTTCGGTTGCGTAACTATTGTCCAGTTAAGTCAGTGTTGCTGGATCAGGTCGAAGCCTGCGGTTTCGTCCTGACCCAGATGGTCGACCAGTATCGGTAACAGGATCGCAAGCTCTGCGGCGAGCACGTGGGGCGGATTGACAACAAAAATGCTGCTGCCAAACAGGTTGGCTCTCTGGGCGTCTGTCACATCCAGTTTGATGTCAAGCCAGGGACGATCAGTGGCGGACTGCAGGCGCCTCGCCAACTCACGTCCATCGTTTGAAGACAGGTGTGGATACCAGATCATGAAGATGCCAGTGGCAAATCGGGTCAATCCGGCTTTGAGTGCATCGACCACGTCAGCGTAATCGCTGTCCAGTTCATAGGATGGGTCGATCAGGATTGCACCACGCCTCGATAACGGCGGCAGCCAGGCGCGTACCGCGTTGTAGCCATCACCTTCGAGGCAACGGACGTGTCGGCCAAAAACAACACTGGCCTCGTCCAGTTGGCGGAAGTCGGCCGGATGGCGTTCGCAAAGAATGAGTCGATCGTCTTCACGCGCAAAAACTGCGGCGATCGCTGGTGAGCCCGGATATCCACTCCCCGATGAGTCCACGATATCCATGTATCGCTGCAGACCTGGGGGAATGCGCTGCGCGTTTTTCAGGCGAAAGATTCCGCTTTCGGCGTCACCCGTCTTGCGCGCCGCGACGCTCGTCAGATCATAAAAACCACGACCGGCATGGGTATCCAGGTAGGTCCACGGCTTGGGCTTGCGATTGAGGTAATCAAGCACATGACACAACACCACATGCTTGAGCACATCGGCATGATTGCCGGCGTGATAGACGTGCTGGTAACTCAGCACGTCACACCATCCAGAGTTTTCATGTTGGCTGGCTGATCTGGAGCTTGATCACGCTCATCGTCGATCGAGGACGTTGCTCTTGCGCAGCAGGTCTTTCACCAACTGGCGTCGACCTTCGGGCTTGCGATTGCGAAAGGTCGTATCGAATGCCTCGCCAGGTCGCCGGTGAATGATGCCCAGCGCCATTGGCAACGGTGCCGGCATCGACAGCAGCAGATGGGCGAGGGTGGTGTTGGTTTCATCGTGCACGAGAATATCGCTTTCCAGTATATCGGCTTCACCGACTGTGACTACTTCAAGCGTCAGTGACTTCGTATTCAGCCGCAAGCCGCGTTTGCGGTCCTTGCCGAACAGCAGCGGTTGACCATGGACACAATGTACTGTGCTGTCCGCCGCGGTTTTTTTGCTGCTGACAAGTTCCCACACGTCTTCGTTGTAAACGATACAATTCTGCAGAATCTCGATGAATGCGGTGCCTTCGTGCACACGACCCGCATTGAGGATGCCGGGCAGACCCTTCTGATCGATGTCGACGGCTCGAGCGATGAAGGTGGCCCCGGCACCAACCGCGAATACACCTGGGGTAACGGGTTGGTCGAAAGATCCTTTCGGGCTGGTCGGACTGCGGGTGCCGAGTCGCGAGGTGGGGGAGTACTGGCCCTTGGTCAGACCATAAATTTCATTGTTGAACATCAGGATGTTCAGGTTCACGTTGCGACGCAGTGCGTGCAGCAGATGGTTGCCACCGATGGATAGTCCGTCGCCGTCGCCCGTGATGACCCAGACATCGAGTTCGGGATTGGCCAGTTTGACGCCGGTGGCGACCGCCGGTGCCCGCCCGTGAATGGTGTGAAAACCATAGGTATTGACGTAGTACGGCAGGCGTGAGGAACAGCCGATGCCGGACACAAATACGGTATTGACCGGATCGGAGCCCGCATCAGCCAGCGCACGATGCACAGCCTTGAGGACCGAGTAGTCACCGCAGCCAGGGCACCAGCGAACTTCCTGGTCGGTTGCGAAATCTTTGAAACTGATCTCAGCCATTGCTGACCTCCTGCATGCGTTTGCTTGCGTTCGCGTAAATGGCTTTCTTCACGTCCGCAACCGCAAACGGCTGTCCGTTGACCTGATTCTGCTGTACACAATCGAGAAGCAACTTGTCGCGCAGTAGGGTCGCCAGTTGTCCGGTGTTCAGTTCAGGAACCAGCACTCGATCATACCGAGCCAGTAACGCGCCGAGGTTTTTCGGCAGCGGATTGATGTAGCGCAGATGAATCTGTGCCACTGCATAACCTTCGCGCAGCGCCTCTTTGACCGCCTGGAAGACTGCCCCATAGGTTGAGCCCCAGGCAATCACGGCAAGGCCGTGTTCGCTGCCTTGTTCGAGGATCTGGTCGGGAATGAAATCGGCGACGCTGGTTACCTTGCGGGCACGCATGTCGGTCATCTGCTGATGGTTGTCCGATTCATAGGAGATATTGCCGGTATCGATGTCCTTCTCGATACCGCCCACACGATAGATGTAGTCAGTGTCGCCGGGTGCTGCCCAGACACGGGCCTGGGTCGCTGGATTGCGTGCAAAAACACGCTTTGGACCTTTGGCGTCTGGATCGGGACGGGCATTCGGGATTGGCAGATAGCTGTCGAAGTCTGGCAGGGGCCAGAGCTCGGACGCGTTCGCGATGTAACCATCGGTCAGCAGAATGACGGGGGTCATGTGTCGCAACGCAATGCGCACCGCTTCGATGGCGGTGTCGAAACAATCACCGGGTGAACGAGAGGCGATCACCGGCAGTGGCGTATCCGCGTTGCGCCCATAAACAGCCTGGTAGAGATCGCTCTGTTCGGTTTTGGTCGGCATGCCGGTGGATGGGCCTGCACGCTGGGAATTCACCACAACCAGCGGTAACTCGGCGGCCACCGCGAGACCCAGGGCTTCGGTCTTCAGGGCCATTCCCGGTCCGGAGCTTGAGGTGATACCAAGCTTGCCGGCAAAAGAAGCACCAATCGCGCTGCAGATGGCGGCGATTTCGTCTTCTGCCTGGAAGGTGGACATGCCGGCATCTTCCAGACCAGCGAGGTGGTGCAGGATGGAGGATGCCGGTGTGATTGGATAAGAGCAGAACATCATCTCGGTGTTGGCCAATTCACCGGCGGCGATCAACCCCAGTGCCAGGGCTTCCCCCCCTGTGATGGTCCGATATTCGACCGCCAGGAGAGGTGCTTGCGGGATGTTGTGTTGGGCAAGAACAGCCCCAAGTTCGGCAGTTTCACCGTAGGCATGTCCAGCATTGAGCGCGGCCAGATTGCCCGCCACCAAGGCTTCGTCCTTGCTGAAACGCTTGCGAATCCAGTCGGCGGTTGGCTCGCGTGGCTGGTCGAACATCCACAGGATCAGGCCCAGCGCCCAGAAATTCTTGCAGCGCTGTGAGTCCTTGGTGCCAAGACCAAAGGGTTTCACCGCTTCCAGCGTGTGATGCGCGATATCCACACGACAGACCTGATAGTCCGCCAGGGAGCCATCGTCGAGGGGATTGCTGTTCAGATCAGCCCGTCGCAAGCGTTGTTCGGTGAACGCGCTTTCGTCGACGATGACCAGAGCACCGGAAGTCAGACGGGACAGATTGACGACCAGAGCCGCAGGATTGAGTGCGACCAACACGTCGGGGGCGTCGCCCGGTGTCGTGATGCGATCACCACCAAATTGAATCTGGAATGCCGACACGCCGAAACGAGTGCCAGCCGGGGCTCGAATCTCGGCCGGGAAGTCCGGAAAGGTCGCGAGGTCGTGGCCAGACAGCGCAGAGGCGTTGGTGAACTGAGCGCCTTGTAGCTGAATGCCATCGCCGGAGTCGCCTGCGAAGCGCACGACGTGGCTGGTCTTCTCCCAAAGTTCCTTGCTGTTCATGACCTTGTGCGGGTTGAAAGGGCGCGAAAGTTTAAGTCATGGCTGACGGTTTTACTGAGCTTTTTTCACGCTTTTTTTCGTCTATCCATAGGTGGTTGTGGTCCTGTGCTGGCCGGCTCTGATTACCCGCGACGTCGATTCCACCGAATCGACGATGACACGGAGGGGGCGACTGACTAACATCCGGCTCTTAATCCCAACAAAACCATCCGCAACTCATGGCCGGTACACAGGGTATTTTTACGACCCGCAAATTGCAGGCACTGCTGGACGTCCGGCTGTCACCCGAGGTCAATAACCGGGCCCGGCTCTCAGAGTCCATGTCCCGGCTTGGTCAGACGATCTCGGTTCACGGTGTGGATGCTTGGTTCAAGCACACGGATTCCAATTACGCGATCGAGCGAGAGTCTCTTGATCCAGAGCAACCTTCGTACGGGTTGCCAAAAGCGCGTTGGGATGTCCTGTTTGAAATTTTCGCAGTCTCTCCTGAGCAGATCGAACTTGATGACGCGGATTTCCGCCGGTGGTGCTACTCGGAGGCACGCAATCGTCGTCAACCGCCGCCGGTGAGACGGGGCAGGGTGGCGTGCTGCTTTCATCCCAGAGATCAGGCTTATCTGGCTGACGACAGGAGCTGGTTCGCCAACGAAAAAATCGAAATCGTGGAATTGTCGGGGCCGAGCAACCATTCCGACTGGTCAGTGGTGCGCACGCTCAAGGATGTCGACGTGGTTGTTGTTTACCTGAGCTCAAGGATTACAGACTGGTCCGTGCTCGCCGAACTCCAGGATGTGCTGCAACAAGCGCTGACCCCAGCGATTGGAATTTCGATTGATGGCTACGTGACGAAAGAATTCTCGTTTCCCTGTTACGCTCAGGGAAAGCTCGACTATCGAGAGGCAATCAGTCGCCTGCTCAAGAAAGAAGTTGCGCCAGGTCAGACAACGACACGCAGCGGTCCGGCCTGGTCGCCGCCGGAGCTATACACGGCCCGCCCGTCGATTGCGGTATTGCCGTTTGCGAATTTCTCCGGCAACGAGGATTACAACGAGTTGGCCCAAGCCATTGCCGAAGACATCACCAGCATGCTGTCGCGCGTTCCAGAGCTCTTTGTGGTGTCGACCTCCACCACCCGTTCCTACCGTGCGGAATTGCCTGACAGCCGGGTTGTGCGGGATGAACTGGGTGTTCGGTATGTACTGGAAGGCAGCATTCGTCGCGGCGTCAATGGTGGCCTGCGAGTCACAGCGCAGCTGGTCGATGCGGTGCAGCGCAACGGTCTGTGGTCACAGCGGTATGAGCGTGACACCGAAGATCTAGCCCAGGTACAGGATGAATTGGCGATTGCCATTTGCGCGCAGCTCGAACCAAGAATTCGTCTCAGCGATATTCAACTTGGAGCGACACTGAAGTCCACGCCAGCCTGGCGTGCTTCGCAGGAGGCCTGGTATTGGTTGTTTGTGGATGCCCCGCAACCTGTTCCAGAGCGGTCGATACGGCTGTTTCGCGACGCGCTCGCCCTCGATCCGGATTACCCGCTTGCGCATGCCGGGATGTCTCTGGCCATCAGTACTGCGCTGCTTTGGGGTGGTTTGCGGCCGGATCAACTGCCGGTCGCGCGCATGCATGCGGAACGCGCGCTGAAGCTTTTACCCGGCAATGGCTCGGTGCTGTACGCACTGGGCATGCTGGCGTTTGTCGGTGCTGAGAGTCTGGAAACGGTCATCGACTATATTGCCGCCGCCGTCGAGCAGGAGCCCAGCAATGCGATGTACCACGCGATCCTGGGCTACCTGTTAGCCCACGTCGGCCGAACGCGGGAAGGGGTCGATCGATGTCTGTACGCGATGCGACTGTCACCCAAGGACTCGCGGGAACCATTTCTCAGCTACATGCTGGGCAACGCATACATCGCCGATCGAGAGTACCAAAAAGGGATCGACACGTTTGCCCGCTGCCTGCGTTTTTCTGAAGTCGACTTCGTCTGGATCATGCTGGCCTATGGTCACTTCAAACTCAACGACCTGAACCGGACCCGCGAATGCCTGCGTCGTATCGAACAACCTCGCAGCCGGTCTTTTTATAAATGGAGTTTGCTCAATCGGCTCTGGCTGTCGCATTCGGAAGCGGAAAAGCGACCGTTTGTCGACCTGTTTGAAGAGGTACTGCTCCAGGCGCGTTGACGACCTTGCACATCTGCGTTGTGACACCGTGATCTTCGCCCGCCGCCTTTTGTCACGCAGACTGCGACGCAGCGGCCATGATTCTTGAAAACCATCCCATGCACATCAGTCGAGCTTCAACCGGGTCGGTTTTTGCGAGCGTTATGAAGTGCTGCAGAGCGGGCGGAGGCGGTGTGACGGGTTGAATATTTACTGGTGGCGCAGCTGGGAGTAGTTGTTGGCGTAGCGCCTCCGCAGCATTTCGACCGCTGCGTACCGCGCCTTCCATCGACGTGACATCTGTGTCGTGTTTGACGAAGTCACCTGCCAGGATGAGGTTTTTTGCACGGCAGATAGGGTCCGGACGGAAGCGCTCTGCACCCACGTCGTTGACGAAGAGCGGGACGTCCATGTTCGTGTGCGGGATGTACATTTCAACCTGCGCTGGAACTTCCGGGAAAAACTTGCCGATTTCGCGTGCCATCACCTGTACAAATGCAGCGCCATCCAGCCCACGAAACTCGATGGAGTTGGCAGCAACGAACTGCAGAACAGTCTTGTTGGATTTAATCAGCTCCGGCCAGTGCAGCGAGATATCAAAGCCGGTCAAACCGTACGGTGACCCGGTGAGTGTAAAGTGCTCTTCCGTCATGTTGGGCAGTTTGCCAGTGAAGAAGACATCGATGGCGCTGAACGGGTTGGAACGCAGGCGATGCAGCCTCGAGATTTCCGGCAGGCGTTCGTAGAGTGAACCATTGTTGAACGCGCGCAGTACTTCCTGCGGGATGGCCAGGATGATGGGTAGATCGCTGACCACAAAACAGTCGCGCGGTCCTTCGATGGTGATTTGTGCAGCCATCTCATCGGTAACAACCAGATCAACCAGGTGATGATTGAGGGAAAGTTCGAACTGAGCGCCGGAGCTGGCGGCTGCTTTGACGATGGCCTGGTGGAGTCGACGAATCAAGATTTCGTCCAGGCTGCCACGCAATGCGCCCCAATTGGGTTGGCCGAATACGGGCAGCCACTGGCGGAAAACATTGCGGACGGAGAGAGCAGAAATGTCCTCGTCACCAATGGTTAACGCATTAAGGATCATGTCGGTCAATGACAGCGGATTTTCCGGGTGGTGATAGTCCCTTGAGTGGAGAAAACCCTCCAGCGTTGTGTTGAGGAGGGCATGATCTTCCTGGATCACCAGATCGCAAATACTGAGCACCTGCTTCAGCGAGGGGAGTGGCTCCTTGATGAACGTCTGGCGCTGGCCGTTTTGTGCTTTCAGCAAATCCATATAACCCTTGCCGTCGTAGACGTCAGTCGGCTGAACGCCGATTTCCGTCCACAGCTGCCGCATATTGGTGTACCACTGCGGGAACACGTGGTAACCGTGGTCACTCTCGACGCCTTTGGGGATGGACAATGACTTGTCGAGCTCGCCCTTGCTGTTATAGGCCGGGGATTGCGAATAGCTGCAGGCCTTGCCACCGATGTGTCCGGTGCTTTCATACAGGCGGACACTGACGCCCATCTTGATCAGCTCAAACGATGCCACCAAACCGGCCAGACCGGCACCGACGATCACTACGGAGTGTTGATGCGGTTGGCTCATGCGAATGATTCTCCAGACAGATTGGGCGCTTGGCGGAATTGTTGCCGTGCCTTGCCGATAGTGCTCATGATTCGACGTGCAGTTACCTACGCAGAACTCCGCTCTTTCCTGTAACCGATTGAATTAGAATACTTTTGTGGGCATTTCTCAGAAGGTGTGACGCACTTCGCGTAACTCGGCACTACTTGCGATAGTGGTGTGGCGCAGGGAGCTGCGCCGGGGCGGGACAGGGATGTCCCCATCTCCCGCCTTGAGAGCCACGCAAATTCGTACTGGACGTTGAGCTGTTCGTCAGGGTCATGATCTCCTCCCAATTCGGGGCAGAGGCAGACAAGCGCCGAAGCCCTTTTTTTCCTGCCCGAAAGTTGCTGCCGTCTGGAAGGCCGGGAAAAGAAGCCATCTGCTGCGATCTTTGCAGCTATGCCACACTGGCGTTTTGAACGGGAAACGAGCCGGTGTATCAGGAAGCAGAGTTCAAGGTTGTCGCGAATTATTCCCCGGCAGGCGATCAACCTGCGGCGATCACGGCCATGGTTGGGGGCCTTGAGGCAGGTCTCGCACACCAGACGCTGCTCGGGGTAACGGGCTCCGGCAAAACGTTTGCGATCGCCAAGGTCATCGAACAGGTTCAGCGCCCGACCATCGTGCTTGCTCCCAACAAGACACTGGCTGCGCAGCTATATGGCGAATTCCGTGAATTCTTCCCGTACAACAGCGTCGAGTATTTTGTTTCCTACTACGACTACTACCAGCCTGAAGCGTACGTGCCGTCTTCCGATACCTATATCGAGAAGGATTCGTCGATCAATGCGCACATCGAGCAGATGCGGCTATCGGCGACCAAAGCACTTCTGCAGCGACGCGATACGATCATCGTCGCGTCGGTGTCAGCCATCTACGGTCTGGGAGATCCGCAGTCTTATCTGCGCATGGTCATTCACCTGGATCGTGGTGATCGGGTTGAGCAGCGCACCATGCTGCGTCGGTTGGCAGAACTCCAGTACACGCGTAACGACATGGCATTTTCGCGTGGCACCTATCGTGTGCGCGGCGATGTCATCGACATCTTTCCGGCCGAGTCGGAAAAAGAAGCCGTGCGAGTGGAGTTGTTCGATGATGTGTTGGAGACCCTGTCTGTCTTCGATCCGCTGACGGGCGAAATTCTCCGCCGCGTGCCACGTTATACGGTGTTTCCAAAGACTCACTACGTGACGCCGCGTGAACGTATCCTCGCGGTTCTGGACGAGATTCGCGACGAATTGAAAGAGCGGCTCGAATTCTTGCGACGCACTGACAAGCTGCTGGAAGCACAGCGGCTTGAACAGCGCACGCGATTCGATCTGGAAATGATCAAGGAACTGGGTTATTGCTCGGGTATTGAAAACTATTCGCGGTATCTGTCCGGACGCGCTGCTGGCGAACCGCCACCGACGCTGTTCGACTATCTGCCCAAGGACGCGTTGATGGTGATCGACGAATCACATGTTACCGTGCCGCAGATCGGGGCCATGTACAAAGGTGATCGATCACGCAAAGAGACACTGGTTGAATACGGCTTTCGGCTGCCTTCGGCACTCGACAATCGCCCACTGCGTTTCGACGAATGGGAAGCCCTGGTGCCTCAAGCCATTTTTGTCTCTGCGACCCCAGGCCCTTATGAAGGCCGGCATGCGGGCCAGACAGTGGAACAGGTCGTGCGGCCAACCGGTCTGGTTGATCCGGAAATCGAAATTAGGCCGGCCGTCAGCCAGGTTGCTGATCTGCTCGGTGAGATCAATCTGACAGTTGCCGTCGGTGATCGTGTGCTGGTCACGACCTTGACGAAGCGGATGGCCGAGGACCTCACGGAATTTCTGGATGACCACGGCGTGCGGGTGCGATACCTGCATTCGGATATCGAAACCGTTGAACGCATGGAGATTATTCGCGATCTGCGGCGTGGGGTGTTTGATGTAATCGTTGGCATCAACTTGTTGCGAGAAGGTCTGGATATGCCTGAGGTGGCCTTGGTCGGCATTCTGGATGCCGACAAGGAAGGGTTTCTGCGCTCCGAGGGTTCGTTGATCCAGACCATTGGCCGTGCAGCTCGCAATCTACGAGGCAGGGCGATTCTCTATGCGGACAAGATCACCGGATCGATGCAGCGCGCCATTGCCGAAACCGATCGGCGGCGAACGAGGCAGGTTGCTCACAATCTGTTGCATGGCATCACGCCTGCCTCGATCAGCAAGGCGGTCGCCGATGTCATGGAAGGCGCCAGAACACCCGCACCAACACCATCTACCGGGCGTGTCAAGACCGGCACGATGCGTAACAAGCGGCTCGTCGACGTCGTCATCCCGGATGATCCGAAGGCGCTTGGCAAACTGCTCACCGAGCTTGAGACGCAAATGCTTGCACACGCGCGGAATCTGGAATTTGAGGAGGCAGCCGCCATGCGGGATCGCATCGCTGCGATTCGTAAGGAGCGCCTGCTTTCCTGAACCTCGATTGTCCTCCCTACGGATCAAGGCCAGTACCGAGCCCGGATTTCCTTGCGTTGCACCTTGCCCGCTTCGGAACGGGCAATTGCGTCTGTGAAATCGATGGAGCGTGGGACCTTGAAGGCGGCCAGTCGGTCCTTGGCCCAACCGATCAGTTCATTCGCAAGCTCAGGGCTCGGTGTAAAGCCTGCACGCAGACACACCACTGACTTCACTTCCTCGCCCCACTCTTCGTTGGGGGCGCCAAAGGTACACACATCGTGTACTGCAGGATGTTTGAGCAGTTCGTTGTCAACTTCGACGGGATAGATGTTGACACCACCAGAGATGATGAGTTCGGCACTGCGACCGGTGAGAAACAGATAACCGTCCGCATCGAAGTAGCCCATGTCACCAAGCGTGAAGTAGTCACCGCGATAGGATTTGCCGGTCTTGCCCTCATCCTTGTAGTACTCGAACCGACCCTTGTCTGGCGCTCGCATGTAAATCGTACCAATGGTGCCGACCGGGACAGGATTACCATCGTCGTCCAGAATCTTGTTGTCGAATTCCGGTCCTGGCTTGCCGACTGTACCGGGTTTGGTCAGCCATTCTTCGCTGCCAACCAGAAACCCGCCGCCGCCTTCGGTGGCTGCGTAGTATTCCCAGATGATTGGGCCGACCCACTCGATCATGGATCGTTTGATGTGGACAGGACAGGGAGCGGCGCCATGAATCAACCGGCGTAGTGATGACACGTTGTACTTTTGCCGCGTGGTGTCCGGAAGTTGTAGCAGCCGATGAAACATCGTCGCGACCATATGGGTGTGGGTGATGCCGTGGCGGTCAATCAAACTGAGAGTCTGTTCGGCGTCCCATCTGTCCATCATGACAATCCCGACGCCCGAGATGAGGGGCGTGACGATATCAATGAGCAATGGTGCTGCGTGGTATCCCGGGCCGGTTACGAGTGCCCGATCCAGTCCCGCGCGATAGCCGTTCAGACTGTCTTCGCCTTGTGGGACTTCGGGCAGGCGATCTTTGCGGAACACGCCTTTTGGCCGACCGGTGGTTCCTGAGGTGTAGAGCATGCGTGCGCCGAGTGACGGATCGTCGATGTTGTCGCCGCTGAACGGCTCAATGGCCGAAGTGTAAGACTCGAATCCTGCAATATCGCCACCCACGGAAAGCGCGAGGCGGACACCCGGCGCATGGCTCAGGGCTTCGATAGGCGCCTCGCCCAAGGTGGCATCGGCGATGAAAGCCTTGGCGTCACAGTTGTCGACGATGTAGCCAATCTCTTCAGCCTTGAGGTGGTAGTTGATGGGCGTCAGTCTCAGGCCGCTGCGCATTGTTGCAACCAGGACTTCGACGAACTCCGGTCGATTCTTGGCCACGATGGCGACAGAATCCCCGGCGACAAGCCCGCCTTCGCGCAGGCAGCGAACCAGTCGATTCGCGTTGGCGTTCAAGCCACCGAACGATCGTTCCCCGTAATTCGACACCACGGCGCTGACGGCGGGAAATCGAGCGGCCTGCCAGGCGATGGTCATGCCGGTCGTTATAGCGTCTTCGAGACTGAGTGAATACTGTGGTGTCGACATGGTCTGCGTTCCCCCTTTTCTGTGTTCCGGGCTAGATGTTGCATGTATACGGGGGACGCGTCGGCGATTCAAGTCAGCGCGAACGTAGCGAAGTTCTCTGGGAAAGTCAGGTTCCAGCGGTCAGCAGTTCCGATACCTCATGTCGCAGGCAGCAGGCCGCAATTCGCCCCTCGATCGCTTCGTATTCATCCAGGTGTTGGGTCGATTCCATCGATCGTTCGCCCGGCAACAGCAACTTGCATGCTGGAGAGCTGACAAGTGCATGCACGAACTCCAGTGCGATGACTGAAGAAGAGGCTGGATTGAATAACCGCTCATGGGTAACCAGTTGCAGGAACTCATTGATGACCTCGAGCGGCAGACCCCACGGTTCCCTGCCTTCGCACAAACTGGCCAGAGTTCGTGCCGACTGAACATGCTCCCCGCTTTCGGCGCGATGTGCGGTCAGCAAAATGCTGGTGTCGACTGCTTTCATCGTGTGCCGAGGTATCGGTACAGCGCCCGCCGGGACAAGATATCGGCATTCGGTGATGCATGACCGTGAATGACGGGTGCATTGTAGGTGTAACGATCATTCGTACCGCTGGCGGGTCTACTGAGGCCGGCTGCCAGTACATCGCAGAAATCGAAATTCGTGTGTTCGCCGGGGGACACGATGGTTGACCGGGCAACAGGTTGTTGTTTCTCCGACCCCACTTCTGACCCCAAAAGGACCGCGCGCGGAATTTCAAACGTGTCGGAAATCATCTGCCTTCCATAGATAGTTTAACGTCGCAATATGACGTATTGAAAGATACCACCGCTGGTTCCGGATTTACCATGCGGCCACTGAGTTGAGGCAAATCTGACCATGAACAAAAGTGCTTTTGGGGCTCGATTGCGCAGGTTTTATTGGACTTGGGGCCAACTTCTGGAGAGGTAACGCTGATCCAGTCGCTGATCCAGTCGCTGATCCATCCGCCGATCCATCCAGAGGTGACTCCGACACATCCTGGTGTATCATGCCGCGCCTGCGATCAGTGCTTCAGGCGCGTAGCTCAGTTGGTTAGAGCGCTACCTTGACATGGTAGAGGTCACCGGTTCGAATCCGGTCGTGCCTACCACCTCCGCAGAAGATCCGGAGGTGACAGTCTGTTTGCGGATTCCTCCAATCATGTCGTCGATGGCCTGAATCACCAGCTCAGGCTGTTCGAACTGAATGATATGGCCGCTCCTGGTCGCGATCCGTCGTTCGCCCTGACTCGACAGTGCAGCAAGTTCGAGCTGCAACTCATCCCACACGTCACGTTGACTGCGAGCCTGGTCGTCGGTCTGTCCGGTTTGAGGATCGCCCTTGGGCTCTTTACCCTGCGACAGCACGATCAATGGCAGATCACGGAGTGTCCGCGGGGTGATATTGCGCGCGAGATCCGCCGTGAAGGCAGTTGACTCCCGGGCAATCGCGCGACAGCTGTGGGTCTGGTAATAGTTCGCGTTGAACAGCGCCTGCTGAGCCGCTGGCAGCTGATACCAGCTCATTAAGTCATCGAGCGACGCGGTCAACCGAACCAGTCCCACTGGCTGCAGGATCTGGCAAAGCCTGAGCATCTGGTCCAGTCGATCCAGTCCGCCGGAAGTTGGCAGTCGATACGATTGCCCTTCATGTGACGAGTCCACCAGGACCATGCCGACCACGTTTTCGGGATATCTCTCGCGGAATTCACGAACGTAGACGCCACCGGCAGACATGCCGACCATCACCCAAGGGCCTGGATCAGCTGCGAGTTCAAGCAACGCACTCAGCCGTGAGACCACAGCGCCCGCCGAGGCGTCATAATCCCCAAAGGCGCTCCAGTCCATTCCGGCTCGGTCGTAAGCGCAGGTTCGTGTTTGGGCAGCGATGGCTTCATGGACCCGAAGCCACGAGGCTGAGCCTGACATCAAGCCGGCTTCCAGGAGTACAGCCGGTTCGCCTGTGCCACGACAATCGATGTGCATGGCGATACCGTCGACGTCGAAAGAACGGCCGGGAGCAGGGTGATCCTCACGGTCGCTTTTTGCCGCCATACGTTCCCAGATGAATCCGGCGATCGTTGCAAGGACGATCACCCCGCTGATGAACAACGCTATTCGTCTTGCCATGACTGCTGCGTTCCTCCCTGTAACCGCGATTTGGGACCGGGCTGTCCCTGCATCAGGAGCCTGGTGTGGGCACCACTGTGGTTGGCATCGCTTCAGGCTCAAGGCCCAGATTGATCAGCACCTTCGACATGCCGAGGAACAACCCGACGCCCATGGCGAGTTCGGCAATTTCGGCTGCGGAGAAAAGGCGCTCAAGCTCCGTACGTTCCGACGTGGACAGTGGTCTGGGTAAACCGATCAACACATCGGTCAGGTGCAAGGCGGCGACTTCTCGTGGCGAAAGGACAGCCTCGTAGCCATCGTCGACGTGCGTGGCCTTGTCTTCGGCCAGCCCCGCCGCACGGGCGGAGTCAAATCGTACGTTGCGTCAGTAGCCGCAGTCGGTGACTCGGGCGTTGCGTAGCCGCGTGATCTCTTTCAGATCGGCTGGCAAAACGCCGCGTTGCCAGTATTGCGCATACAAGTCAAAAAACGCTGCAGTCGGTTTGCCGATGTAGCTCATGAGAGTGCCGAAGTCAGCAGTCTTGGCGTTCGGTGGTGGGGTGACTCGAGGTGTTGTGGACATACCGTGGGCCTGTGGTCTGGATTCAGTTGAAAGTGAGATGCCACCGACAGCGAACATCGAAAAAGGCGATCGCCGTCAACAGGGCAACAGTGGCAGCCGGGCCATAACCGTTCTCTACGGCTTTCACATCGGCGTCGGTGATCGCTTGATGCTGAAACGGCGTTTTTTCGGCGATTTGAAGGGCTGCCTGTTCACAATGATCGAAAGGCTGGAAATCACCTCGCCGCAAGGCAACAACGTTGGTATCGGAAATGAACACATCTGCGGTTCGGTACTCCCACTCGGCGTCGCAATCGTGAATGGCTGCGACACGCAGGCGACACAGTTCCAGCACCCGTCGGCTGATCTGACCGTCGTTCCACAAGGTTTCGTAGAAAGTTTCGAAGCGCGACCATAGTTCCGGTCGCTGACCCAGCGTGGGTTCGAGATTTGCGCCAACAGGGGTGCGGGTTTGTCTGCTCATGGCGTTAGGATACACGGCACTTTGCGTTTCGAGTATGGCCAATGGCGCACGAAAAGGCTGGGGATCAGAACATGGTCGATGTGATGAGCACCTTCGCTCCGGGGTTGCTCACTGGCCGAACGGTGCTGGTAACCGGAGGCGGGCGGGGAATCGGGCGCGAGATTGCACTGGGTTTTGCCCGCCTGGGCGCGGACTGCGTGATCGCCAGTCGAAATCCGGACCATCTGGAACCGACGGCCAATCAAATCCGTGCCATGGGCCGGCGTTGTCTTGCGCTACCGGTCAATATTCGCGACACCGCTGCCGTGGATAGTTTGCTGGCAAAATCGGTTGCGGAATTCGGCCATATCGACTTCCTCATTAATAACGCAGGCGGTCAGTTTCCGGCCAGACCCGGTGACATCAGCGACAACGGCTGGCGTGCGGTCATTGACCTCAATCTGAATGGCACCTGGAACGTGACGAGTCGCTTTGGGAAACATATGGTGGCGAACGGCTTCGGTGCCATCGTCAACATCGTGCATATCTATTCGTACGGGCGTGGCGCACCGGACTTTCCGCACTCGGGTGCTGCTCGTGCCGGGGTAGTGAATCTGACCAAGAGCCTGGCCTGGCATTGGGCTCGCCATGGGGTGACGGTGAATTGCGTTGCGCCTGGCACCATCGATACCGCGGGTGTCCGCGAAGAAGAGTTTGCCGCCTCGGACAAACAGGATTACGAGCAGCAGGCGACTCGGGAGATTCCAGCTGGGCGACTGGGCAACGTTGCCGAGACCGCTGCCATGTGTGTGTTCCTCTGTTCGCCGGCGGGACGATACATCACCGGTACCGACCTCGTCGTGGATGGTGGTAACTATCTTGGCAACTGGGTGCCCCTGCTGGATCCCGCCTAAGCCGGGGGGGCGGGAGGAAGGGGAGGGAGAGAGAGGAGGATGGCGGGACGGGTCGGCGGAGTCAAAACGGTTAGGCGCCGAGCCAGTGCCTTCGCCAGCGCTCCATGATGCGGCCGACCTGGCGGGTCAGGCTCTCGCCATTTGGCGTCTCATGGAACAGTAAACCGGGCACCAGACTGACATGCTCAAGTGCGCCCCGCAGTTCGAGGCTCGCGTGGGTGGTGGTTTCGTGTTCGTTGGCTTGCGGATTTCCGTTGAATGCAGTGCGAATCTCCCGATCGAAATCGTTAAGAAATATCGCGTTGCCATGACTCGCCAGACGCTCGCGAAAACCGCTGCCCTGATCAGGATCTGCGACGACCGCCCGCAGCAGCCCGAGTACCGTCGGGTCGACCAGAGTGCGTGCATAGCGCAATGCCAGCAGGTGCAGACCGTCAAAGTGTTGCTCGGCGCTGTTGATGCTGCTGGTATCAAAACCATGCACCAGTTCGTCGATCACACACGCGAACACGTCTTCCTTGGCTTCAAAATGTCGGTACAACGTCGCGGTTGATACGCCGGCTTGCGCAGCAAGAGTCGCCATGGATACCGCAGTGATCCCCTGGCTCGCGAACAGCGTCGTTGCCGCGTCGAGGATCGCTCGACGTTTTTGCAGGGAACGATGTTCGCGAAACGCCGCAAGAGTCATTTGCGGACGTTACTTGGGATGAACCACCACTGGCAACTGCGTGTAACCCTTGACGAAGGTCGAGAAGGTTCGTTCTACCGGACCGGCCACTTCGATGCGGTCGAAGCGACGCATGATTTCTTCCCACAGGATTCGAAGCTGCATCTCACCCAGGCGGTTGCCCATGCAGCGATGAATGCCAAAACCGAAGGACAGGTGTTTACGGGCATTATCCCGGTCGATGATCAAACGGTCGGCGTCAGGGAATACCGTTTCATCTCGGTTACCGGAGACGTACCACATCACCACCTTGTCACCGGCGTGAATCTGCTGGCCGTTCAGGGTGTGGTCGACCAGTGCTCGTCGACGCATATGCGCAAGCGGGGTTTGCCAGCGGATGATTTCGGCGACCATGTTGGGAATGAGCGAAGTATCGCGGCGCAGTTTGTCGTACTCGGAAGGAAACTGGTTCAGCGCCAGGAGGCCTCCGGTGATGGAGTTGCGCGTCGTGTCGTTGCCACCAACGATCAGGAGGATCAGGTTGCCCAGATACTCCATGGGCTGCATGTTCCGGGTCGCGTCACCATGCGCGAGCATGGAGATCATGTCGCTCGCAGGCGGTTGCTTGACCCGTTCGTTCCACAGTCCGGTGAAGTACTGCAGGCATTCCAGCAGCTCGGCTCGACGCTGCTCTTCGGATTCGATGATTCCCGCACCCGGCGCTGCCGTTGCGACGTCGGACCATCGCGTCAGTTTCGCCCGATCTTCAAATGGGAAGTCGAGGATGGTAGCGAGCATCTGTGTGGTCAGTTCGATGGATACCTTGTCGACCCAGTTGAAAGTTTCACCGATGGGCAGGCTATCGAGGATATTGCAGACCCGTTCGCGGATCGTTGATTCGAGGGTAACCAGATTGCGTGGCGCAACGACCGGCTGAACGACTTTTCGCTGCGCGTCGTGACGCGGGCGATCCATGGCAATGAACATCGGCAATCTGAAGTCAGCATCCTGATCACCAATGGTGATGCCCGGCTCCGAACTGAACACGTCATGATTCTCGTCCACATCCTTGATCAATCGATAGTTTGTGACGGACCAGTAAGGTCCAAAGGTACTCTCGGCGCAGTAGTGGACAGGTGCTTCCCGGCGTAAACGCTCAAAGAATGGCCACTGCATGTCTTTCTGAAACAGGCTGGGGCGAGCCACATCCAGTTCATGGAGCGGTGTGGTCAGAGGATCTTGACTCGGGCGGCGCAACGATTGGTCGATTGTTGGGGTGTCGAGAAGGCGAGCTTCGCTCATCAGTTTGGCTCCGGAGTGTTCGAGATGTGCATCGTAGTTTTTCTTAAAGAAAATGCAACGTTTCGTTTATAAAGGATCTCGCGGCCGGCCATCAGCCCGTGAACCCGTGAACAGGGTAAGGGGATGCATCCAGGGTAGGCCCCCAAGCTATTGGCACCCAAGCTTGTCCTGTTCCGCCACAACGGGTTAACATGCGCGCCGTTTTCAACGTGCCGCCCACGTCGCGTGTGTGTGGGCGTCAGCAAGCAATCGTCGCGGTGGTCTGTCGTAAGACCGATGACTGTCGGCTTTGCCTGCTGATTTTGTTTTATTTTTCAAGGTGTTAACAACGGAGAACGCCTATTAAGAAAGTTGGAGGAAAACCGTCCGATCGAACACTCCTCAATGAGGATATTTCGGCTCGGACAGTACGTTTGGTCGGCGCCAACGGCGAGCAGGTTGGCGTGGTGTCCAGGGATGAAGCGTTGCTTGAAGCCAAGCGATCCGGGATGGACCTTGTCATGATCGCGGCGGAAGCAGATCCGCCGGTGGTCAAGGTCATGGATTACGGCAAGCATCTTTTTGAACTCAAAAAGACGAAGGCGGTGCAACGCAAAAAACAGAAACAGATTCAAGTCAAAGAGATGAAGTTTCGTCCTGGCACCGAGGAAGGCGACTATCAGGTAAAACTGCGCAACCTGAAGCGCTTCCTGGAAGAAGGCGACAAGGCCAAGGTTTCACTGCGGTTCAAGGGGCGAGAGGTAGTCCATCCGGAAATCGGACTGGAGCTGCTGAACCGGATCGGCAAGGATCTTGAAGAGATGGCAACGATCGAGAGCGAACCCAAGTTCGAAGGACGTCAAGTCATCATGGTGCTCGCGCCACGTCGCAAAAAAGCAGGCCCTAGAACGACGGTAACAACCGAAGCGGTTGCAACGTCCGCCTGACGGGTCCTGATAACCAGTAAAAACACGTCTGCCCTGGATGCAGACGCCAATAGCGTGGAGCTACAAATGCCCAAACTGAAGACCAAAAAGTCGGCTGCGAAACGTTTTCGCCGCACCGCGACCGGTTTCAAGCACCGATGTGCTAACCGTGGCCACAATTTCACTGGCCGAAGCATGAAACGAAAACGCCAGCTGCGTGGATTGACAGCTGTTTCAGCGGCCGACGCGCCAGAGCTGAAACGTTTGTTACCCACCAAAGCGCGCTAGGAGAGACCCATGGCAAGAGTGAATTCCAGGGTCGCTTCGAGAGCCCGTCGCAAGAAGGTGATGAAGGCGGCGAAAGGCTACTACGCCGCCCGCAGCCGTACTTACCGAGTCGCCAAACAGGCGGTCACCAAGGCGGGTCAATATGCCTATCGTGACCGACGTCAGCGCAAGCGTCAGTTCCGCGCGTTGTGGATTGTCCGCATCAATGCGGGCACCCGTGAGCACGGATTGTCCTATAGCCGCTTCATCAATGGCTTGAAAATCGCCGGTATCGAGATGGACCGTCGGGTCATGGCCGATCTCGCCATGTTCGAACCTGCGGCGTTTGCGAAGCTGGTTGAACAGGCGAAGGCAGCATTGGCAACCGTTGCCAGCGCGGTTGCAATCGCCGCCTGACCGAGCGGACACGCACGACTGCCGTGGACAAGGGTCCACGGTGTGTTAGCCGATAGAATTGGTTGCCCGACAGTGGCACGCACTGACTGACAAATCAACGCACGGCATTCAACGGGTGGGCAACCAACTGGCCGACCAATTGGTGGAGTAGAGCCGTGAGCGAATCCCTTGAAAACATCCGCAGCAGATTGGCCGACGCGCTGTCAGCCGTTGATTCAACGGATGCGGTTGAACAGTTGCGTGTTGAGTTCCTGGGTAAAAAAGGCGCGATCACGCTGCTGCTGAAGGAGCTGGGTTTGTTGCCTGCCGACGCGCGCAAAGCCGCTGGTCAGGCGATCAATGAACTCAAGCAATTTGCACAGAGTGCGATAGACGCGCGCCGGGAATCGCTGCTCGACAGCGAAGGCGCCGGGGTTGTTGTTGACGTCACCATGCCAGGGGCTATCGTTTCCCCCGGTGGTCTGCATCCGATTACCCAGATGATGTACGACCTGGATGATGCGTTTGCTGCGCTCAACTTCGAGGTGTATCAGGGCCCGGAGGTATCAACCGAGGACTTCGAATTCGATTACATGAATTTCCCGCCGGACCATCCGGCCCGGGAGAGCATGGATACGTACTGGCTGAAAGGCGCGGCCGACAATCGGGCGACCTGTCTGCGACCGCACCTCACCGGTGGCAGCGTGCGCCGCATGATGCAAGGTCCACCGCCATACCGGTTTGTTTACCCCGGTCATGTCTATCGCAACGAAACAACAGACGCTCGGCATGAACGCGCCTTTGTGCAATATGAAGCCCTGATCGTCGACCGAGAGGTTCCGTTCACTGCCGGACGCCTGCTCATCGATACGATTCTCGAGACGGTATTTGGACGGCCGGTAAAAACCCGTATGCGCGCAGGGTTCTTTCCCTTTGTCGAGCCAGGTTATGAGATCGATATGGAGTGCCAGGTTTGTCAGGGCAAGGGGTGCTCCGTGTGCAAGCATGTTGGCTGGCTGGAAGTCATGCCGGGTGGTGTGCCGCATCCCAATGTCCTGCGAGCGGCTGGTGTTGATCCCGATGTCTGGACCGGATTTTACGTGAATGTCGGTCTTGATCGACTGGTGATGATGCGCTACGGCATTGATGACGTACGACTTTTCCACGGCGCAGATCTGCGCTTCCTCGGCCAGTTCAGGTAACAACAGTGAAAGTTTCGCTCAACTGGTTAACCGACTACATCGACCTGCCTGTTGGACTCAAGCCTGAGCAGTTGATGCATGATCTGACGCTGTCCACTGTCGAAGTGGAAGGCATCGAGTATCCGGGTCGGAGTCTTGATCACATCTGTGTCGGCAGAATTGTCAGTGCGTCGCCGATCGAAGGCACTCATCTGACTCTGACAAAGGTTGATGCCGGTGAACATGGGCAGGTGCAGGTTATTTGTGGCGCCGCCAATGCCCGCGCGGGCCTGCTGTCGGTGCTTGCGCTGCCTGGTGCGCACATACATCCGAAAGGCGCGGCGCAGACACTCTTGGTGACGAGCGTTGTGATGCGTGGTCTGCCGAGTGAAGGTGTGCTGTGTGCTGCCGATGAACTGGGATTGCAGGGTGTGTTCCCGCCTGGATCTGAGCGCGGCATCATCGAACTGGTGGATCAAACCGTAGCCGTGGGTACGCCACTTGCCGCAGTCATCGGTTTTGATGATGCGGTGCTGGAGATCGATAACAAGTCACTGACCAATCGACCTGACCTCTGGGGCCACTATGGTATTGCGCGTGAACTCGCGGCGATTTATCGGGTGGATCTGAAGCCACTGCCCAGGCTTCCGGTGCTGCCGGTTTCCAGCGTTTTGCTGGATCCCGCCGATCGAACAATCTGTCCTCGATTTACCGCGACCACGATTGAAGGTGTCGAGATCAATGCAGCGCCGCTGTGGATGCGCAGTCGTCTCGCGCGAGTTGGTCAGCGCAGTATCGACCTGATGGTCGATCTGACGAACTATGTCATGTTCGCCAGTGGCCAGCCGAGTCATGCCTACGATGCCGATCAGCTGTCGGGTGCATTGACCGCAAGGGTAGGGCGTTCGGGTGAGTCGCTGTTGTTGCTGGATGGAACAAGCCAGGACATGGCCGGATTGCCCGTCATCGCGGACTCTCGTTCGGTGCTGGCTGCAGCAGGTGTCATGGGAGGTGCGCGATCAGGTGTCGCATCGACAACTTCCAGAATTTTTCTCGAAATGGCGTCGTTCTCGGCAACCGTAGTTCGTCGATCGTCGCAGCGTCTGGGGGTTCGCAGCGAAGCGTCGTCCCGATTCGAAAAGGCTGTGGACACGCAGCGGATCGATCAGGCACTCGCTATGTTCCTGGCGCTGTTGCAAGAGATTCAGCCAGGTGCTCGGGTGTCAGCGTTTCAGGATTGGATCTCAGACCCGACACCGCGCGCAGAAGTCACTGTCGCGCTCGACTTTATCGATTCAAGGCTCGGCAAGTCGTTTGGCGCAAAAGACATCGGCGCATCCTTGCGACGTCTTGGTTTCGACGTGGAAGAAGCCGCTGGAAGTCTGCAACTCCAGGCACCAACCTGGCGGTCCACCGGCGACATTTCCTTGCCGGCCGACATCGTCGAAGAAGTGGCGAGGCTGCACGGTTACGATAACTTCACGATCGTCGCTCCACGCATCGATTTGCAGCGTATGCCACGCGATCGTCGGCTTCCACTCGATCGACGTGTGCGTGAACTTGTTGCTGCGGCGGGATTGCAGGAGGTGTTTACGTATCCATGGGCAGAACTAACGATGCTCAATGCCGTCGGTACACCGACCGATGGACTGCTTGAACTGGAAGCGCCCCCATCGCCGGACGCGCGATTTCTGCGCTCCGCATTGGTCCCCAACCTTCTGGCCAGCGTTGCGACCAATCAACACCATTTTGACGAATTCGGATTGTTCGAAGCGGGCGCCGTGTTCCCTGGCAAAACGGAATCCAAGCACCTTGCTGGTCTCCTGTTTGGCAGCGACATCACTGCGCTCTTCGGCCGATTGAAAGGCGTGCTCGACATGCTCGTTCGCAAAGCGCATCTGCAATCATGGCGCTATGACGTGCGGCCGTCTGATGCGGGCTGGCAGGATCCTGCAGTTGTCACCACGTTGCGGATGGGTGATCTGGCGGTGGGCGTGCTCGCCCGTGTGAATAATCGCTGTTGTCGAGCAGCGGGGATCAAACGCGGCGAAGTCGTCGCTTTCGAACTGGATCTCGGTTTGCTGGACGCTCATGTCACCCGAGAAAACCGTTATCAGCCGCTGCCGGCGTATCCACACACCGGCTTCGATCTGACGCTGCTGGTCGCCGACAACGTTTCCTGGCGTGACATGGAATCTGCAATTCGCGCGTCGGGCTCTGAACTTCGTGCGCTGGAGTGGATTGGCGAGTATCGCGGTAAGGGCGTCGACGCTGGAATGCGTGCGCTGACGTTCAGGGTGCGACTGGGACGGGATGACCGCACATTGGCCACAGAAGAGGCAGAAGAGGTGCGTAGCCGCATTTTGGGCGTCGCTGAATCGCGTTTTGGCGCCCGGCAGCGATGATCTGCACTGAACTTTTTCGATCCAGCAGCGAACAGTCTTGACGCGGTTTCGTCGACAGTTGAAGCTAGCGCAGTCCAGAGAGATGCCACCGATAGGGCGTCAGACAAAAATAAAAAAGGGCGTCAGACAAAAATAAAAAAGTGCCGAGTGAGTAGCTGACGAAGACGCAGCGCACATTCAAGGCATTGATGTCAGGGCAGGGGGAACCGACATGATCAGCACACCGCTGCGCCACGCAGATTCAGCCGCATGAGTGCACTGACCAAAGCAGAAATGGCTGATCGGTTGTTTGAGGAGCTAGGCCTCAACAAGCGTGAAGCTAAAGAAATCGTCGAAATCTTCTTTGATGAAATCCGCAGTTGTCTCGAACGCAACGAACCGGTCAAGCTCTCCGGGTTCGGTAATTTCGAATTGCGCGAAAAAGGCGAACGGCCAGGCCGCAATCCCAAAACCGGTGAAGAAATTCCCATCACCGCCCGTCGGGTGGTAACGTTCCGTCCAGGACAGAAACTCAAAGCGCGCGTGGAAGCATATGCTGGACCCGGGTCACAATAACGAGCTGCCCCCCATCCCGGGCAAGCGCTACTTCACGATCGGTGAGGTGTCGTTGCTCTGCGAAGTGAAGCCACATGTGCTTCGCTACTGGGAACAGGAATTTACGCAGCTCAAGCCGATCAAGCGGCGGGGCAACAGACGTTATTATCAGCGCCAGGACGTGATGATCATCCGTCAGATCCGTGCACTGCTCTATGAGCAGGGTTTCACCATCACTGGAGCGCGCCAGCGACTCGAGGGTGACGAAGCCAAGGAGGACCTTACGCAGTTCAAACTGATCGTCAAACAGATGATTGTTGAACTCGAGGATGTGCTGCGCGTGCTCAAGGCGTGAGCTGAAGATCCTGTTTGCCGATAGCTTCGTTGCGCAGTTTATTTCCGTTCACAGTATCTCTTCGAAACTTCTCAGCGCGTAACTTCTCCGGGCATGGAACCATGCGTATGATGTCCGTCTTCTCGGGGCGTAGCGCAGCCTGGTAGCGCACTTGACTGGGGGTCAAGTGGTCGGAGGTTCAAATCCTCTCGTCCCGACCAATTCAGCGCCTTGTGGC
>JAYSTS010000047.1:0-3380 GCA_043719475.1 Gammaproteobacteria bacterium
TCGCTCAGATGAGCGCCTCAGTGAACTTGGCTTCCATCCGCAGATAGCTTTTCACTCCGCCAGGGACATCCTTGAAGATGTCTGCCCATGCTTCACCCGTAAAAACACGGGCAAACGTGGCATCACGTGTTGCCATATCCGGCCAGCGAATGATCCAGGTGATATTGGCTGGGCCAAGTTTGTCCATTGCAAGACCAGTGATCTGGGCGGGCTCCGGCAAGCTGGTCCAGAAGCCGACGAGATCAAGCTCCTTGACAAGAAACGGCAGCGCTCGGGTTTTTGCCCAGGCCTTGTAGTCTTCAAACAACGTGGGCTCAAAGTAGTAGTTTCGAATCTCGAACATGGTTTCCTCCTGAGTCTGGTTTCAGATCTGATTGATGTGGTTGAGCGCGCTCATCGACGCACTTTAGATTACCAACGGCGTAACTCGGGCGCAGCGCCGGTGCTGCCCTTGGTGACACCGCTGACACGGGAGTAACGAGCTGATGTCTTGGGAAATCGCTTCGAGAGCTCCGGTCCCGCCGCAGTGAGCCCGCCATCAACAACAATATGCTCGCCGGTAACAAACATGGAATCATCACACGCCAGAAACAGCGCAGTCCCTGCGATGTACTCGCCACGTCCATAGTCAGGCCAGGGCTGGGCATTCATGAATCGCTCGCGCGTCTGTTCGGGACGCCCACCATCCGCCAAGGGAGTGGCGATGAATCCAGGACAGATGGCATTGACACGAATGCGATCTGAAGCAAGCTCAACTGCTGCCGATTTTGTCAGGCTGATGACCGCAGCCTTTGCGGCCGAGTAGATCATCGGGCCGGCATCACCAGACAGACCAGCAATGGACGCGGTATTGATGATGGCGCCACCAGTGCCCTGCGCCCGCATGCGTCTGGCCGCATGTTTGATGCCGAGGAAAACACCCTTGGCAAGCACATCCATCGTGTAGTCCCAGGACTCGACTGTAGTTTCCGTAACGGGACCAATCGCCCCGCCAACGCCGGCATTGTTGAAGACAATGTCGAGCTTCCCGAATGTGGAGATCGCCGCGTCGAGCATGGCTTCGACATCACTTTCCTGCGCGACATCAACACGGACAAACCGGATGCGATCTGCAAACCCTGCGGTGGAAGCCTCGAGAACCGTTTCCGCACCGGTCTGAGCATTAAAATCGGCAACGACGACGCTAGCCCCCTCTTCCAGAAAACGCATGACGGTCGCTTTTCCCATACCACTCGCGCCGCCAGTAATCACCGCAACTTTCCCTTCCAGCCTCGAGGATCTCATTCCGTAACTTCTCCTGTTCTCAATCAAAATAGACTATTCCAACCAATGCTCATGCTGGTTTTTCAGCAGCGCGCGTAGTCTTGCAGGGATATCGATTACGCAGGTTGGCCAGCATTCGTCCTACCGTGTTCGCGGCGCGTCGATTGACCAGTATCACGGGGCCACTACCCGGATCTACCCACATCTGCAAACTCACCGCGATCATTTTGTCATGGCCTACAAACGTCCACGCACCGTCTGCCGCCTGCATGCGCACCAAACCGTCGCGCAGCGGAATGTGGCCCGGTAATCCATTCATTTGCACTGACGCATGATCGGCGCTGAAATCCACATCAAGGGCGTACACCATGTCTCTGGGTTTGTACGGCCAGGGGGCTCGCGTCACAACGTGATATACGACCCTGCCATCTTTTTCAGGTAGACGTTCAGCGGCTGCCGTATAGGGCACCCAATTGACCAGCTCCCGGGGTTCGGAAACAAACTCAAGAACAGTTTGCAGGTCACCACACAGCGTGACAGCGCCACGATACTCCCGGAACCTGGAGTCACGATTCCGAGATTCCAGGGCAACACCCTCAACGGTTCGACTCTCACGCCACTCCGAAGGCTGAACTGCTGGCACGATGGCCAGCAGCATCACGACTGCGCACAGCGGGCTAGTCGAATGCTTCAATTTCTTCCTGGTATTCCCCGAACAACGCGAAGTTATGGCTGACCGCGTCGTTGATATCCTGCTGAACACGAGCAGTCTCGATCGCATTCTTTACCCACAGGTGTTCCTTCCAGTTTCCACCGGCAGTCTTCACGACTTCAATTTCCGCTGAAGTGGCTCGAGTCATGTCACCGATGCCACCGAAGATATCGGTGAGGGATGGCTCTTTACCCTTCTCCTCTTCGAACTCTTCATATTTCCTGGCAATACGCTCCCGCAATGCTTTGGTCTTCTTCAACGTGCTGATGTAGGTCTCAACCTGAGCTTCCGTCAACTCGCCATCATCCGGTGGCTCGTAGACATCCAGCTCAGCCTGTTCCATCAACTGCCCGCTACGCTCCACCCCACCAAGCACGCCCGTGCTCTGGCCGCTTTCAAAGATGTTCTCAACTGCCTCTGCTGAATCTTCGGTGGCGTCACTGGAAAGCACTGCAGATGTCACCGAAGCCGCCGTGAAGACCATTCCCCATGTGATCATGACAATCAAACCAGCAACGAACAACGTACCGACAGACGCTGCGAAGTGCTTGACGCGACTGTCCTCGGGAACGGCAAGAAACTCCGGGATGAATCGCCAGGCGAGGACCAGGCTGTAGATGCCAGCCGCGAGACTGAGCAACCCGCCGATCCAGGGCAGAGCACCGAGGATCGTGCCTGCACACGCCGGCACAATCGCAAGCCCGACGGTTGCGTAAGCCTGGTCATAGTTCTTGACGCCACCAAAGGTGCCGGCAAAGAAGTCGAAGACAAAGGCAACTACAAAGGTCCAGCCCAGGCCAAACAGCAAACCCATCACAAACCCGATGAAACCCAGTGCGCCCGGACCTGAACTGCCACCAAACACCCAGCCAAGGATTCCACCGATGAGATAACTGCCAACAAATGCAGGCAGGACGATCTGCAGAAACGTTTGAAGGAATGGTGCCGAAGTGGCCTTGTATAACGGGGCAACCTCGGCGGGTGTCTTGAGTACTGCCGAGATCCACTTGATGGTGGCGTTAATGTCGAACATGGATAGTCCTCCTTGATCACGACGATTCTGGAGTATGGGGTTGACCGTTGAGCCAACACCCGGAACGAACGAGAGCAACAATAACGACTTTCACCCTGATCGGCGAGGTGATCGCTGAGTTGTCAGAAAAGAACGATCAACTACCGAGGCGATACCGCACTTTCAGGACCAGAACGTTTGCAAGTGGTGCGTCCCAGGCGTCCTGAAAAATTTCCGGAAAGCCCTCATCCGACAGCAGCGCACCGCGATCCGCCTGTCGGGTGTAGACCAGAAACAGGTCTGACAGCGGCGCGAGTTCCCAACGGTACCGCAGTTGAAAACTGTACTGAGCTTTCGAGAAGTCGTAGCTCGGGCGGAAGCCGACACCGGTCG
>JAYSTS010000048.1:0-7828 GCA_043719475.1 Gammaproteobacteria bacterium
ACCCTTTGTGTTTGGCTCTTCTGGCTTACTGTATCGCTCCAACAAGCTGATGTTCGATCAGCAGACGCACTCCCTGTGGAATCAATTTACTGGCGAACCCGTCACAGGTGCGTTGACAAACTCCGGGCTGAGGCTGCCGGTGTTGCCAGTGACGATCTCTTCCTGGGGTGAGTGGCGTCGCCTGCACTCGGATACGCGGGTGCTGGCCGACGACACCGGATTTGAGCGCGACTATCGTCCTGGTGTTCCTTATGCCCGCTACTTCGCCAGCGACGCGCTCATGTTTCCGGCGCTGGTGCGTGACAATTCGCGGGCTCCAAAAGCGTATGTCTTCGTGTTGCGAATCACGGGTGCCGAACGCGCGTGGCCGCTTGAGCTGTTTAACAACAACACGGTGATCAACGACCGGGTAGGGGTCATCGATATCGTGCTGGTGGGCAATGCGCAGACGAGAACGGTTCGAGCCTATCGGCGAGGTAAGGCGCGTTTTTCCAGTGGTTCACGAGTGGATGCGCTGATCGATAGCACCGGCGTACGGTGGACCGTCACCGAGGATGCGCTGACGGCACCGGACGGCCGAACGCTGGCGCGACTTCCGGGCCATGTGGCCTATTCGTTTGCCTTCGACAGTTACTTCCCGCGGGGTGGTTGAGCGCGCCGCTCTGGTGCATGATCAGGGCAGCTGAACAAGTACAGGATTAATTCATGGCCGCTCTGCTGAGTGATAGTCAGGTTGTAGAACGCGTGCTTGAGCACATCGACAACAAAACCACGGATATGGGCGAACAAACGTGGCGAGAGCCGGTTGCCAACTATCGATCCGAACAACGCTTTGCGGCAGAACTGGACGTGCTGCGACGATTGCCGATTCCGTTCTGTCCTTCGGTTGCAGTGCCTGATGTCGGGTCGTTTGTGGCGCGTAACGCGGCGGGTACACCGATTGTGGTTGTCCGCGGGGATGATGGCGATGTACGAGCCTTCCGTAACGCCTGCCGACATCGCGGTATGCGACTGGTGGAGGGTTATGGTTGTGTACGCGCTCTGACGTGTGGTTATCACGGCTGGAGTTATCGGCTTGATGGCCGGTTGCAGCACATTCCGCATGGTCAAGGGTTTCCGGACGTCGACAAGGCGATGCACGGTCTGGTGCCGGTACTCGCCGTTGAACGAAGTGGTCTGATTTACGTCAGTCAGTCAGCGCCGACGACTGACGGCGACGTGATTGATACCGGGCTTGCTGAAATGCCCGATCTGATCACCTCCGATCAGAAGATCTTTGCGACCAATGACAGTGTGGCCGACGTCAACTGGAAGCTGTTCATGGAGGCAAACCTCGAGGGTTACCACATTAAGCCAACGCACACGGAAACCTTCTATCCCTACGGCTTCGACAATCTCACGCTGGTCGAGACCTTTGGTCGCAACAGTCGCGTCACGTTTCCGTTTCGGCGCATCGAGAAGTTACGCCCGCTTCCACCGGAGCAGCGTGATATCGCGGGCATGGTGACCTACGTGTATCACCTGTTTCCGAATGTGGTGATCGCGGTGCTGTCGAATCACACCACCGTGTCGGTGCTCGAACCTCTGTCACCGACGCAAACGCGATTTCATACCTATCGCCTCACCAACAAGGGAGAGTCGGGGCATGTCGATGGTGCCGCACGGGCAACGCGCGACGCCGCGTTTGTCGGTGATACCGGCGGCAAGGAAGATGCAGCTGTGATTCGTGCCATTCAGAATGGCCTTGCGAGTGGCGCGAATGAGCACTTCACGTATGGTTTGTACGAGGGCGCCATCGTGCACTTTCACAAGACGTTGCACGGCGTATTGGGTGCCGTGCAACGCGGTTGAGTTATTGATCTTCAGTCTTCGAGTGACAATTCATCGACTACGTCACGGGTTGCGTTGAAGTTGTCCCAAGTCGCTCTGACATACGACTGCGTACTGACAAGATTGAAAAAATTGGCCTGCGATATGGGGGCATCCGACAAATCTCGGTACTGCGTTGTTGTTGTATTGACAGTCAATGGCACATTCAATATGGAGAGTGCGCGCGCAGCACTGTTGAGCGCGGTAACCGGCCCCCGTAGGCGTGCCCGATTCCGATCATCGTCCCTTTCTATGCGTGTAGCCACCAGCGTGCTGCCGTCCAGATAGCCGCGTATTTCCACTTCGTCGCCGACGTTAAAATCTGCAAATGACATGGGGTTGATACGGGCACTCGACTCGTCTTCGATCTGCGTCAGGTCCCGTACGCTATAAGTAACCCCCAGCAGACTGATGGCACGTGTGGTGGTGTTGATTGAGGTGATGTCTCCTTCCGCACGAGCGGTGTTGGTGCGTTGGATCGTCACCTTCGTGGCCAGAATGGACCCGCTCCCATTACCCTGCCCCTCTATCTGCGCCTTGACGCCCAGCGCGAGGCTGGCTGAGTCGCCATTCACGTACTGCGTTGTGTTGTTGGTGGTGATGGGGCTGCCCTGAATTTCAAAGTTTGAAGGGGAGACGAAGCGGGTAATCAACCCTTCCAGCCGCAGTTGCGCATCACTGCCTAACACCAGCTGAGGCAGGCGCTGCACGGTGGTGGCCCTGAGCGAGGAAGGTGCCGTGAAGTCGGACGGAGCACCCTTGACCTCCACGACGTCACTGGAGACCAGGTTGTTGTTGGGGAAGTCCCGGATATTTGCGCCGCTGAAGTTGACGGTCAATCCGCCGATAAAAAAAGTGGAAGATGCAAGCGAAGCGACGATACCGATGGCCTTGTACTCGATAAGTTGCGATTTCCTCTCGACGTAAGTTGCTATCAGATTGCCGTCGGTATCTAAATTACCGCTCACTTCGAGCAGGTCTCCGGCAACCAGAAGATCAATCCTGGTATTGGTAAAAATCGTTGTAGCGTTTGTAAACACACGTTGCCCCATAACGGTCAGCGTTGTTATTCCGTCAGCGGCGTTGGTGATTGTGATTGCAGTCATCGGCCCCTTCACATTGGCGCGATAGTGGACTTCAGTTGCGGTACCGGTTTGCGTTTCTCCGACGATCAGAATCTGCTGACCTTGGCGTAGATCAGTTTGTTGTCCAGCGGCGCCTTCGACGAAAAATCGCGCGTTTGTTGTCGTGACGATATTGTCATTGAGGATGATGCTGCTGAATCCCTGGATGCTTCCCATCCAGGCGCCGGTTCCCCCGACGGCAACATCGAGTTGCACGCCGAGACGGCCGGTGTCTGTGGTTATCCCTACTCCGCCAGGGCCGAGACCATTAGCTGGTGAGTTAACTATGGGGCTACTGCCACCACCACCGGCTGAAGGAGGTGGTGATGCTGGTGCTGGTGCCGGTGCTGCGGAGGAACCGGTACCAATGCCAATACCGCTTCCACCACCACCGCCACCACCACACGCGGTCAAAGTACACATCAAGAGCGCAGGGATGGTGAATCTGTTAAGTCTGATCATGATTTTCCGTTTTTGCTTCTGGTGGTTGCGCCGGCATCTGCCTGGCGTGGCCTGCGTAATGTGTTGATCTGGAATATGCCGATGCCCGCCGCATACCGTGCATCGGCGCCGGTATCGTCTTTGCCGGCGTCGTGTGCAGACAACCAGCGTGTCACTTCATCGATGGTGTGCAATGACAGCCGCTTGGAAAAAACGTTGAACTCGGCAAGATGTTCTTGGGGCAGATTGCTGGCCAACACCTTGATCTGGAGCAGACGATTGTCGCGCGCAGCCTGCAGGTTATGATCGATGGTCTCGATGAATTCGCTCGCGTCCATACCCAGGATATCGATCATCAGAGCGGGATCTGCGCTTGGTACATACCCACGTTTTGACATCCTGAGTTTGCCCTCGATTTCAACGATGGCGCCAAGTCGTAACAATTCGTCTGCGACTGATCGAGGATACATGTCACCGCTGTATCGCTTGACCAGATCCGTGAAACAAGGGGTCTCGCCTGCAAATGGAAGGTCAATCGGGAAGCCTGCTTCACTGTGGTACGCGTCGTCTGTCAGCCACCCGGCGAGCACCGTTCCGGCACGGTTCCACCAGAGCTGATCAGCTTCGTCCAGAGGTGGTTCGCTGTGTAGTCGAGCCACCTCCTTGCGATTCAGGCCGGTGATGACAGAGACGCGTGCAAGTGTTTGTTGTTTGCCTGGCAGCTTGAACTCGTCATGAGCGACTTCAACGTATACTTTGCGCAAGAGCTCCTCGGCAACCGTGGTGGTGATGCCGTTGCGAATCAGGATTCGCACCAGAGGACGAAGGATTCGACGTGCAGCCCGGAGCAGATGCCTGCCCAATTCACTGTCAATGCGGTCTGCCACGCTTGTCCTTCGTTACGCTGCTATTGTCCTAGTCTTCCAGAGATAGCTCGCGCACGGCAACCGTGGCATCAGTTACGGCTCCTTCCCACTTCGCATCAACCAGTGTCTGGTTTTCGGCCAACGTCCGGAAGAACACATCTGCAGTCAGACGTTCATCTTGATAGCCTTCGTATTCAGTGTTCGCGTTGGTGGTCACCTGGATACCGAGTATCTTCAGGCTCTTCTGTGTTGTTGAGATGTTGGCTGCCGGACCACGCAAACGTGTATCACTCTGGTCGTCGCGTCGAATTTCGGTGGCAAACAGAGTGTTCTCGGTGTTGCTACCCCGTACTTCGACAAAGTCACCCCGGCGCAGGTCATTGACGGAGAAGTCTGCCACGTCGTCCCGCTTGTCTTCCAGCCGGACGACGGTGTTGGGGCGTACCGCCACTCCGAATACGGTCAGCAGGCCCGCCGAAGCATCCACATTCTCCACGATCCCTTCAACCCGAGATGCGTTATGGGAGAACTTGATCCGTATCGCATTAATTCGCCCGTCAGACTGCCTGGTACCCTCAACCTGCACCTTTGTTCCCACGCCGATGTTCGCGGCGTTGCCAAATAGAAAAGCAGTGGATGTGTCGTGGCGAACGGTCGTGCCATTGATCGAGAACGTGTTGTTATCCAATACGGTGGCGATAAGCCCTTCGAGTCTAGTCTTGCCTGTCATGACGTTGCCGCTGCCGTCCATGCCAATACCTGCTCGTTCGATCTTGGTTGCAATCAGCCGCAGGAGGCCAGGGGAGTAGGCGCGGATTTCATCCTTCACCTCGACCTGTTTACCATTTGCCAACGTCAAACCATCGTCCAGCCTGGCGGCGCTGTAGTCCACTACAAGACCACCAATCCTGAACGTGCGTGCAGTGGTGTCGAGTTGGCGAACCGTGCCGATGACCTTGAAGGCGTTGATGGCATCGCCGGTTTTGTCCTCGATGTAACTCGCCGTCAGTGCATCGTCTGCGCCTCGCAGACCGCTCACTTCCAGAATGTCGCCCGCCTGGATGGACTGCAAAGAGATGCCGCTGTCGAATCGGGTATCTGGTGCTATCAAGACCCGCTGGCCGAGCACGGTCAGTTCGCTTGAAGTGACCGCATCGACTGGTCCTTTGATGTCCTCATTAAAGCGGACACTGCGGGCGGTGCCGTCATCAATGCTGCCGCGCAGCTCTACAACCATACCGATCCGCAGGTCGCTTTGGGACGCGTTGTCGTCGCCTTTCCGAAATTCGGCAGTCTCGGTGCGGTATCGCTTACCGTCGATGTACACACTGCCAAAACCGGTAATTCGCCCGATGACGACATCGGCTGTTGAGGAGGCGGGAGGCGAAGCAGTGTTGCTTGCGGTGGTTGCCGGTGGAGGCGCGCTAGCAGACGGAGTGGCGGGGGTTCTGTCCCCGCCGCCCCCCCCCACAACCGGCAAACAATGCGACGCCGGCGGCCAGCACAATGCGGCTCACGACCGACGGGATTGGAGAAAATGCGAAAATCAGGGGTGTTTTCATGAAAGCTCATACTTAGTGTTCAGTGTTTGTCAGTATTAGGGAATAAATACCCTTATGTAAAGGGAAATAAATCCCTATAAATCTGCCACGATGTGCGTCTGATCACGTTCTTATCCCGGACTAACGTCCCCGCAGAACAAGAGCATTGACACCCGAGTCCGTCGATTTGGCGTGTGGTACGGTTGAAACCTGATCGTCAAGCCGTATGAGACGGCGCCTGACGCATTGGAAAGCGGGGTTCTGTGGAAGTTAAACGGGGCACGAACAATTCGAATCTAACGATCCGTAAAGCAGGCACGACCATGGTGGATCAAGTCTCAGCCGGGTGATGTCTAAACCAGCCGGTAGCGGTCTCAACCGCCTGTGCAATCTGCATAAGTTCGAAATCACCTTGTGGCTTGCCGACGATCTGCACGCCAACCGGCAGTCCGTTGTCGGTAAACCCTGCAGGCACGGAGATGGCCGGTAGCCCGGTTACCGATACCACACAACAAACCCGCATCCAGTCCAGATAAGTGGGCATGGGAACACCATCGACCTCGTGAACCCAGTCGAGTTTTGCATCAAAAGGAGGTACCTGTGCCGCAGGCAGCAACAAGGCATCGTACGTCTCGAAGAACTTCGCGATGCGTCGGTACAGTCGGGTGCGTTCCACTTCACTTGCGATGATGGCTTCTGCGGTCAGTGCCAGCCCTTGCTCGATGTTCCAGATCACGGTGTCCTTGGCGTGCTCACGCCAATTGGGCAGTGTCCGTTCAAACGCTCGACCCGTTACCGACAACAAAGCCGCTCGCTGGATGTTGAAGATCTCCATGGCACCGCTGAAATCGGGAGCTGTCAGGTCGACATGACAGCCTAGTGATGTCATCACGTCCGGCACGCCTGCCAGCGCTTTGCGCACAGCTGGATCTACCGGCAGTCCGAGGTCAGGTGAAAAGGCGACGCGCATACCGGTGAGATCTCTTGTCAGCGCGTGGGAGTAAGAACCGATCGGGCCGGTCAGGGAGAGAGGATCACCACTGTTTGCCCCTGCCTGAACCGACAACAGTAACGCAGTATCGGCAACGGTCCGGCCCATCGGGCCTTTGGTGCTGATACGTGCGAACCAGCCCAGCGGGTTTACATCGTCCGGTACACGGCCGATTGAAGGCCGCAGCCCGACGACATTGCAGAACGATGCCGGGTTACGCAGTGAGCCACCCATGTCACTGCCATCGGCAATCGGCAGCATGCCGGTCGCCAGTGCCACTGCGGCGCCACCGCTTGAGCCACCGGGAGTACGCGACACATTCCAGGGGTTGAAGGTGTGCCCGAAAACCCGATTGAAGGTGTGCGACCCAAGACCGAATTCAGGCATGTTGCTCTTACCGATCATCAGCGCGCCGGCTGCCTTCAGTCGCGTCACCATCAGGCCGTCCTGTTTCGCAATACGATCCTTGAACGGGACAAACCCAAGCGTCGTGGGGAAACCCTGCACATCCTCAGCATCCTTGGGTGCCATGGGTAAACCGAGCAGGGCACCGGATTCTCCACGCGCAATTTTCGCGTCTGCCGCGTCGGCAAGCGTCAGTGCTTGATCCCTCGGTAACAGATTCACCAGAGCATTCAGCCGTGGGTTCAGGGCATCAATACGATCGTAGGTGGCATTCATCAATTCGCGGGCGCTGATGTCCCGGCGTTGGAGACGGGCGCGCAGCTCTACGGCGGACAGGTAATGTACGGGTTGATCCACTTCAGGTTCCTGCGGTGGTGTGGGCGGTACGTGCAACGATGGCGATTCTGCCCTTGTCACGTCCGTCGGTGGGAGGATTTATCACGTCCATCAGCTCGATGTGGAATCCGAGATCCTGCATGACGGATTGCAGCGTACTTGGCGCCAGCGAGTCGTAGAAGAACCGATTTTCGAACATCGTGTCGGTGAACGCGGCGTCAGCTGATCCACCGGAGGTGAGCATGAGTCTGCCTC
>JAYSTS010000049.1:0-7756 GCA_043719475.1 Gammaproteobacteria bacterium
CGCGCCGGTTCACGCGACAGCAGGGCATAACCGACGACACGATCGTTGGTAATGGCAATGACGGTGGTTATGCGGTCTCCGCCGATGCTGGCGATCCACGCGTCGAGCGTGGCGGGATCCGTGATGTCGCTGCGCAGGAACAGCATGTCCTCTTCGGACAGGGTACGCGCAAACGCCTCCAGTCCGGCGCGGTCGTCCGGCTCAAGCATGCGCAGCGTCACGTTCACATCACCGGTGTGAACGAGCTTCGGATAGCGGTTCGTGAACGAATCAACAGTCATGGCAGTGTCCTGTGGTTGTCGGGGAGTTGACCGTCAGGGAATGACTCGATCTCAACCGGCTTTGGCGGCGGTCGTCACGGCGCGTGCAGTGTCGAGCAGTTCGCCATAAACGTTTTCGGCGTGCTGGCGCATGCGCTCGAGATCCGGCAACAGACGCGGTTCGCCGGTCATGTTGAAGAACAGCCGTCGTGCGTAGCTGTACACGACAACGCCGAAGCCGAGTGTGCCGCCGAGCATCAGCGTACCCATGGTCGCCTTCACGCGGTGGCCGGCGATGTACTGCGGCACCTGCGAGCCCGGCACATTGGTCACGGTGAAATTGAATCCCACCAGCGGCGGTCGGGGTCCAGGTCCACGCGGGATGACCGGTGCCGGAAATTGGGCTGCGAACGCCGTGGGGTCGTACGGCGTACCGACCGCGAGTGTATGCAGCATCGCCACCGGTGGCACCGTCGGCGCGAGTCGTTGCATCATGTCGAGCGCCTGTGGATGCCGCTGTTCCTTGGCACGAGCCATGGTGGTGCTGACGTTTCGCAGGCGTTCAATCACGTCCATCGTCCAGGCCGGAATGCGCGGGAAGATCGCCGAGACGCGGTTGCCGAGCGTGCCTGCCTCGCCTTCCTCGCGCACGTTCACCGGACACATCAGACGGAAGTACTGCCCCGATGCCGGTTCGCCGTGGTGTTTCAGATAGCGGGCCGCCGCTTCGGTGACTACCGCAAGCACCACATCGTTCAGCGTGCCGCCGTAGACACGACGGATCTCCCGGAACTCATCCAGCGCGACCTCGAAATACTCGAGCCGACGCTTGGGTCCGACCGTTCCAGCGTTCCACGGTGCGGTGATGGCCGGTTCGCCCGCGAACCCCGCCATCGTCGTCATCGCAGTACCCACCAGACCAAGCTGTTCCGGCGTCAGTGCAGTCGCCGACCGGAACGCCGCCGCAGTGTCCATCGACTCGCGCATCGCCTCGGCCAGCAGATCCTGCGGGTTCGGCAGCGGGTCCGGGTTCCACGGTTCGTTCTGTGGTGGCGGATGCGGTGCGTCCGCCTCGAAATCCAGCAACACCGAGGCGAGATCCACGCTGGATGCACCGTCGATCATCGCGTGATGCGCCGACTGCAGCATGAGCGTGTGGCCGGAGACTCCTTGCACCACCCAGGTCTTCCACAGTGGTCTGTCACGCGGCAGAAGAGGTTCGGTGAGCTCAAGGCAATGCGCGATCGCGTTCTGCAGGGAAGTCCCTGGAGGTAGATGAACCTCCGGCGTGTGGTAATCCAGGTCGAAGTCCGGATCGTCCACCCACTTCGGCTGCGCGAGATTGAACGGCACAAAGACCAGCCGTTCGCGGTAGCGAGGAACGAGATGCAGGCGCCTCCGGATGTGTTCGCGAATGCGGTCGGCCGGCACTTCGCCATCGAGTACCGAGATCGAGGCACTGTGCATCGGGCCACTGCGTGACTCGGAGTAGAGAAAGGAAGCGTCGGCCGATGTCAGTCGCATGGTCACCCCCATCGTTGCGGAAGGAATGAAAGCCGTTCAGCAGCACACGGTGACGTCAGCGCACTTCCCTCGCGCTACGAACCCGAACATACGCTCAATACGCGGCCCTGCAAGCAGATTTTCGGCTGCAGTCGCGCTGGTACATGCGGCGGATTGCGCGACTGCAGCGACGCATCTTCAAGGCATCACTGGTGCGCCGCCTGCAACCCGGCCAGGATTTCGTCACGAATGCCACGCTTGAAAATCTTGCCAGACGCTGTCCGCGGCAGTTCGACGTCGCGGATCCAGACATGGGCTGGCACCTTGAATCGCGCGAGGTGATCCGCCACATGCGACTGCACGTCGCCTACCGTGAGGAACGCACCGGCTTTGACGCGCACGACCGCCGCCACGTTTTCACCCAGACGGTCGTCCGGCAGGCCGAACACGGCGCATTCGGCAATCTTCGGGTGCTCGTAGAGCACCGACTCGACCTCCTGGCAACCAATGTTCTCGCCGCCGCGGATGATCATCTCCTTGGCGCGATCGGTGATGAAGATGAAGCCCTCCTCGTCCATGTGCCCGAGGTCGCCGGTCTGTACCCAGCCATCGACAAGAGTCTGCGCGGTGTCTTCCGGAAGGTTCCAGTAGCAGGTGAAGTTCATTGGACCCTTGATGCATATTTCACCGGTCTGCCCTGGCGCGAGCTGTTTGCCGTCACGGCCGTTGATCCGGATATCGACCAGCGGAGGCAGGGCCTTGCCGCAACTGGTCGGGCGTTCGCGCAGATTGGCCCCTGCGTTCGATGCCGCAAGGCCGTTGGTTTCGGTCATCGCATACGCCGCACTGGCGCGGGTCCGACTGCCGCCGCGCTCCTCGATCCTGCGCGAGTGCTTGGGGGTCATCGCAGCACCGCCGCCGCCGATGCTGCGCAGCGAACTGAGGTCGTATTGGTCGTAGTTCGGGGAGTTGACCAACTCGTAAGCCATGGACGGCACGCCGCTGAAGTGCGTGACCCGCTCCCGCTCGATGATCGCCAGCGCCTTCTCCGGATCCCACTTGTGCATCCCGACCACCTTGCGCCCGTTGCGCAGCGACGGCAGTAACTGGCCGTTCAGACCGGTGACATGAAACAGCGGCACGGTGAGGATCATCGATGGCTGGTGCTCGGGTGGGCGTTGTGTCCGCCCTGCTGTTGCCCGTGCGATGGCAGCGGACGCCTCCCAACCCAGCAGCGAGTGGATGATCGCGCGATGCGACGACACGACACCCTTGGGTCTCGAGGTCGAGCCCGAGGTGTACAGGAAGGTCGCGTTGTCATCGGGATGAATTTCCGGCACGTGCATGACGCCGGTGCCGGAATGGATGAAGTCGCGCCACGGGCGGACACCCCGGCCTGCCGAATGCGTAGTGCGCACGGCAATCAGGTCGAGCGGCCGATCGTCGAGGTAGGGCGATAATCGTTCAAGGCGTTCGCGATCCACGAAAATCGTGCGCAGGCCGCTGTCTTCGATGCCGTACAGCATCTCGGCGCCGGTCCACCAGGCGTTCATCGCCACCGCAACGGCGCCCATCGAGGTGATGCCCATGAATGCAAACACCCACTCGGGATAATTGCGCATGGCGATGCCAACACGATCACCCGGTCGCACTCCAAGCCAGTACAGTGCGGCCATCACGCGCTCGGCATTGCGCCAGGCTTCCGCAAACGTATAACGCTCGTCCTCGTACACGTAGAACGTGTCCGACGCGTGCTCCAGCGCTCCTTGGTACAACTCACGCAGATGCAGCGGTGCGTGCCGGAAAACCGGCAGCGGGACACCGCGGATGGTCTCTTCGACCAGTTCGTAGGCGCCACCGCGTTCGAGCAACGCGCGAGCAGCTGGCGGAAATGCGTCAAGGTTCATGGGTAGTGTCCAGAACGCCCGAGGAAATCTACGGAAACACTTGGCCTGTCTGCCGTCAAGTCTGTGCGCTCTCGCGTAACCCGGAGCAACCCCTGCAGGCTTGCGCGGACACTCACGCCGCCGGGGTTTGCGCGCGTGTCGAGAGGTTCCGATAGAGCAGATCCACCATCTCCTTCCACTGCTGCGCGTGATGCGGTGTCAATACGTCGAGGCAGGCCATTGCCGTGCAGGCTGAATCAGCAGCCTTCTGCAGCATAGCCCCCTTGCGAGTGAGCGAGATCACCCGCTTGCGTTCATCAACCTCGGAGCGTGCACGAACCTCCAGACGTTTCAGTAAAGGTGTCCTCGTACCGGTGTCGAGGTGGGTACTGTGGCAGATGTCCGTCACGGAGAGTTCGTTGTCTGCCACAGGGCGAGCATGACAAGGTACTGGGGGTAGGTGAGCTCAAGTGGCGCGAGGTAGGGCCGATATGCACACGTCAGGGCCAATGCCCGAGAGTACCGGGGCAGGCAGATCTGATTGTCCAGGTGCACGTGCGGTGGAGATGCCATGGCGGCTTCGCTGATTGACCTGACCGCATTCTATTGAACACAAGTGGTTGACACAGGGTTTACTTGCATCTTGTGGCACAACGCATAGCGCACGACCGCGGCGCATGAACTTGCCGATGGTGGTTGTGCACGAATAGTCCGACTATCTGCTCTCGTCCGACCCCGTTGTATGATGCCGTTCCTGCCGATCAAGAATCCTCAAGTGCACAAACATCTTTTCCTGCTTGTCCTGACTGCATTCGTATCCATTGCCGCTGAGGCTTCCGACAACAACAAACCGCCGTCTGGTCTGGTGGAACGATTGGTCGTTCCCGAAGGTCTGCACGTTGAACTGGTTGCGGATTCACTTCCAGATGCACGTCAGCTGGCACTCTCCAAGGATGGAAAAACCTTGTTTGTCGGGACCTTCAAACAAGGTGTGGTCTACCGTCTACGACTCGACGATGCAGGCAAGGCGAGTGACATTGAGACGCTGCTCGAGGGACTGACACTGCCAAGTGGTATTGCACTTCGGGAGCACAATGGTCGGGAAGATCTTTACGTCGGCGCGCTGAATGAAATCTGGGTGGTGGAAAACGCCCTGGAATCCAAGGCAGCGCGATTGCTGACGGATAAACTGCCTGACAAACAACACCACGGCTGGAAATATCTTCGCTTCGGGCCGGATGGTCTGTTGTACGTCCCGGTCGGCGCACCATGCAACATCTGCAAGAGCAAAGACCCGCAGTTCGCATCGATCCTTCGAATGGACCCGGATACCGGCGTGATCGAGCCGTTTGTTGAAGGTATTCGCAATAGCGTGGGTCTGGCATTTCATCCGAAGACGGGACAGCTCTGGTTTACCGATAATGGTCGAGACATGATGGGCGATGACGTGCCACCGGAAGAGGTCAACATCGTCACAGCGAAAGGCCAGCACTTCGGCTACCCGTTCATCCATGCCGACAACATTCCTGATCCTGAATTTGGCAAGGGCGTCGACACCGGCAAGTTCACCAAACCCAGCTACACCATCCAGGCTCACTCCGCTGCACTCGGCCTGACGTTCAATACCAGCGCAGCCCTGGGTAAAGCCTGGCAAGGGTCTGTGCTGATCGCAGAGCACGGCAGCTGGAACCGATCTGAGATGGCGGGTTACAGAGTGTCAGCGCTGGTTCCTGATGCGGCCGGCAATATGACGCTCAAGCCGTTCATGACGGGCTTTCTGCGAGATGGAAAAGTCCTTGGGCGACCCAATGACGTCTTGATCACGAAGGAGGGCGAGCTGCTCGTTTCGGATGACATGTCTAACGCGGTGTATCGAGTAAGCCACCAATAGAATCCCCGTAGTCGGCGCTCAAGTTCCGCGCTGGAACCTGCAGGTTAAACGCAGCAGACGCACACGATCACCGCCCATTGGACTTCTTCAAGGTAATGAACGGTATGCGGCTGCCATTGCTTCAAGCATCCGCGACATCCCGAATCGATTGACCGACGTGGTTCGTGCGCTGACGCGCATCGACGCCAGAGTGTTGATATCCTTCAACAAGCGTTCCAACACATCAGCCAACGCCTTGGCACTTCCGGCGGCGAACAAGAGGCCCCCTTCGCCCTCAACCACCGCTTCGCGGTTGCCTGTCACATCACTGACTACCGCCGGAATACCGCACGCCATGGATTCAATCACCACGTTTGGAGTCCCTTCGTATTCGGACGGCAACACCGTCAGCGTGCAGGCGCCGTACAGGTGTTCGATGTCGACCTGGTGTCCAACCACGATGACCTGGTGTTCCAGATGCAGATCCCGAATGAGGGTCTCTATGTTGGTGATAAGACTGGCGTTCGCATGCCGTCCACGCTGCATCCGATCGCCTACCAGCAAAGCCTTGCAGGTGATGCCTCGCTCGTTGAGAAGCGCCAGTGCTTCGATCAACAGCCTGTGATTCTTGACCGGTTTGAAGCTTGCGAACATTCCGATCAGCACTTCGTTGGTCGACACCCCAAGTTTTTGTCTTATTTCTGAAGCGTTGCCCGGTTTGAAGCGATCGGTATCGACGCCGTTCCGCACTATTCGATAGCGATTTGACGGGAATCCAAACGCCTTTGAATGCCAGTGCGCGCCCTCGGTCGTATTGGCGATGCACAGGGACATGATCCGTCCCGTGAGTTTGTACAGGCCTGTTTGCCACCAGGTGTAGTGATGCCTTGTGCTGCGTTCAGAGCCAATGACTTGGACCCCACCGGCAATACGTGCTGCCATCCGACTGATGATCTCCGCATCCAGCAGAAATCCATGCATAACATCGATCTTCAGTTCTTTAAGAAGACGCGCCAGGCGAAAAGGTGATCGACCCACCACATGCAAACGGTCTCTCTCGTGCAATTGATCGGCAAGCGGCGTGTGGCGAGAAAGGGTTGCGACGAAGGCTTCGATACCCTGACTGGCCAGTCCGTTGGCCAGCGCAACAACCTGACGTTCGGCGCCGCCGTAGCCAAGATCGCTGATGACCAGTAATACCCGCAGAGTAGTTATGGGGTTGGCTTGCACGTGGGTTGCCGGCGTTGGGATACTGCGCTGTCACAGCGATGAGCGAGAAGTATATGGCAGAGCGTCCGTTACCGCGTCCTACCCCGGAGACCGAACATTTCTGGGCGGGCACAAAAGCAGGAGAGCTGCGACTGCAACGATGCAACGAATGTCAGCTGAGCTACTTCCCGCCAAGGCCGTTCTGCCCCGAGTGCAGTAGTCGCAACGTTTCAATCTATCGTGCCAGCGGCCACGGCACGCTTGAGAGTTATGTGATCAATCATCGACCGCATCCAGCCTGGACCGAGCCGTATGCGATCGCATTGATCAAGCTGGCCGAGGGACCACGCATGATGAGCAATATTGTCGAGTGCCCACAGACGCCAGAGGCCCTTGAGCTGGATATGCCGCTGGAGGTGGTCTTTCTGAAGCAGACTGAAGACATCACGTTGCCACTCTTTCGTCCCCTTTTTCCGACTTCGGGAGTTGTCACTTCGGGAGTCACGCCATGACCGGCGTAGCCATTGTCGGCGCCGCCGAGACCACTGAACTTGGCGTCATCCCGAACATGAGTGAACTCCAGTTGCATGCCGATGCGGCGCTGAACGCATTTGCCGACGCCGGCCTCAATGCCAGGGACATCGATGGGTTCGCCACAGCCGGTTTTCGTCCGACCGAAGTCGCGCAATACCTGGGCTTGCGACCACGGTGGGTGGATGGCACTTCGGTAGGCGGCTGTTCGTTCATGGTCCATGTGCGGCATGCGGTCGCGGCGATTCAGGCGGGTCATTGCAGCACGGTGCTGATCACCCACGGGGAGAGTGGTCGTTCAAGGGTCGGCAAATCCGGATTCGCGCCGGCACCGGCGTCGTTCGGTGGTCAGTTTGAAGCACCCTTCGGCGTGGTTGGTCCGCCGACCATGTTCACGATCCCGGTGCTGCGGTACATGAAAGACTTCGGATTGACGCATGAACAGCTTGCCATGGTGGCCGTTGTACAACGGCAATGGGCGAACCGAAATCCCAGGG
>JAYSTS010000050.1:0-7736 GCA_043719475.1 Gammaproteobacteria bacterium
GCGATCAGCGTGTGTGCGCCTGCATCGGCCGCCAATCGAGCCGCTGCCAGCTTGGTGACCATGCCACCTCGGCCAAAAGCACCGCCATCACCGGCCATAGAATCCAGCGCCCGATCATGGGCAGCAGCAAAATGAACCATCGACACGCCCTGCTGCAGCCGTGGGTCGGCTTCGTAAAAACCATCAGCGTCCGTCAGCAGCACCATCAGGTCGGCTTGAACCAGCGTCGTCACCAAGCCTGCAAGGGTGTCGTTGTCACCGAACCGGATTTCATCGGTGGCGACCGTGTCATTTTCATTGATGACCGGGATCACCCCCAATTCGAGCAATCGATTCAGGGTCGAGCGCGCATTCAGATAACGCTCTCGATGCGCAAAGTCATCGTGCGTGAGCAGGATCATCGCCGGGTGTCGATTGCGACTGGCAAACACCTGCTCGTAAGCTGACATCAACCCAACCTGGCCAATCGCCGCCGCCGCCTGCAGGTCGGCAAGCGCGTCGGGCCGACGCTTTAACCCAAGCCGCACACACCCCTCGGCAACCGCGCCTGAAGACACCAGGATGACCTCGACACCACGGTCGAGCAGCCTATGTATTTCTTCGCCGATCGCGGCGATACGCTGTCTGGCCAACCCCGTTTCGGGGCTGGTGAGCAATGCGCTGCCGAGTTTGATGACCACGCGTCGACAGAGTGCTAACGCGTTTCGCAGCGCCCTCTCCTGCACGGTTTCAGTCACGGACATAAATCACTTCGACGCCATCATCATCGAAGTCGTCTTCCCAGTCCTGATCCACATCGACACCTATCGCCACCTCGACACCGGATGTCGGGTTGGCACGAATCGGTCGTGCGGTAAGGGCTGCTTCCATCACTTCTCTCGCCAGGCGAGCTTCGTATTCATCGTGCGCCGCGCGAAAGTCAGCATCTTCCGCATAACGGAGCCGATATTCCGTAACCGACTGCATCAGCGAGTTGATGAGGGGCTGCAGACCTGTATCAGCCAGTGCCGACAGGGACAGCACCTTCCGCTCCGGCCAGCGCTTGCGTACTTTCCGTTCCAGCGCCGTTACGGCTTTCGCTTCCAGCTGGTCGATTTTGGACAGCGCAATCCAGATGTCCTTTTCCAGCAGCGATGGGGCGTAGGTGGCCAGTTCACGCTCAACCAGTTCGATGGCATCGATCACCGAGGTGCCATCGGGCGGTGCAACGTCCACCAGGTGCAGAAGCACCCTGGTGCGGGCGATGTGCCTCAGAAACTGCACGCCCAGCCCTGCGCCTTCGGCGGCACCTTCGATCAAGCCCGGAATGTCGGCCACCACGAAACTGGAATCCGTTCCAGCGCTGACCACGCCAAGATTCGGCACCAGAGTGGTAAAGGGATAGTCGGCGACTTTCGGATTCGCGGAGGATATCTGTCCGATCAGCGTGGACTTTCCGGCATTGGGCAAGCCGATCAGGCCGACATCGGCCAACAGCTTCAACTGCAAACGCAACTGACGCAGCTCTCCAGGAGCGCCGGGCATTGTTTTGCGCGGTGCCCGATTGGTACTGGTCTTAAAGCGCCTGTTACCCATGCCATGACGGCCACCTTTGGCGACCAGCAAACGTTGACCAACAACGGTCAGATCACCGAGGGTTTCCAACGTGGATTCATCGACGACGGTCGTTCCGACCGGTACCCGGACCAGGGCATCCTCGCCTCGGGAACCTGTCTTGTTGGCGCCACCGCCGGTCTCACCGCTCTTGGCGCGATAACGAGGCTGAAAACGAAAATCGATCAGCGTGTTGAGTTGATCATCGGCGATAAGGAGAACATCGCCACCTTCACCACCATCCCCGCCGTCCGGACCACCCTCGGGAATGTATTTTTCGCGCCTGAATGACAAGGCGCCATTCCCGCCTTTGCCGGCCTGGACCCAGATCGTCGCTTCGTCAATGAATTGCATGAGCTGAAAAAAACCCCGCACGCGGCGGGGTTGTCCCGAGCCGCGCGGAGCTTACTGCGCCGCCTCGGCAGCCAGTGCCGGCGCTGCCTTGGCAGCGAGTACTGAAACGGTACGACGAGCGAGTCTGCCGCGCACGGCAAACTCGACGTAACCGTCGGCCTTCGCAAACAGCGTGTGGTCGCGACCACAGCCGACGTTTTCGCCGGGGTGATACTGCGTTCCACGCTGTCGGATGATGATGTTGCCAGCGCGTACAAACTGGCCGCCGGACCGCTTGAGCCCCAGCCGCTTCGAGTGGGAGTCACGTCCGTTACGGGTACTGCCACCTGCTTTTTTGTGTGCCATCTCTATGTGACCTCGATCAGCCGTTGATGCCTGTGATCTTCACGGCGGTAAACCACTGCCGATGACCTTGTTTCTTGTGATAGTCCTGACGCCTGCGGAACTTGATGATGGTGACCTTCTTGGCACGATCATGCGCAAGCACTTCAGCTTTGACCTGACTGCCGGCAACGTAAGGTGCACCGACCTCGATTCGATCGCCATCGGCAACCATGAGAACCTTGTCGAATACCACCTCTGCACCGGGCGCAACGTCCAGTTTTTCCAGGCGCAGGATTTCACCCTCAGTCACCCGGTGTTGCTTGCCACCGCTTTCGATTACCGCAAACGTCACAGCCAGTTTCTCCACTTGAATATTCGTCATCTCGACGTTTTTACCCGTAGGGTCTTTTGCAATCAACGACCTGACGTCGTAACGCTTCAAGACCTCAAGGTGTATTACAATCCTCGTCGCGACCTGACCACCGAAACCGTTAGCGTGGCAACGAACTTTCGATGACTACCCGTTGAATGCCCGTTGATTGCCCAAAGACAAGCCGGAAGGATTCAGATGGGTGAGCGACAGGCTGCGCGCGAAAGGCGGGCATTCTACGGTCAGGTCAGCGTGAATACAACGAGAGGAGTCGATTCAAGGCCATGACCGCCCGCCCCCTGGTGAAACAAGCACGTCGACCAGCCGGCACACCTGACGCGGGAAGCGACACCCCTGAGGGTGGTTTGTCGCTCGAGGACATATTCGCTCTGGTCCAGGTGGATTTTTCCGCCGTCAATGCGCTGATCCCAAGACGCCTGACCTCAGACGTCGAAATGGTGGAAAAGATCGGCACCTACATCATCGACAGCGGCGGTAAACGGCTGCGACCTCTCCTGGTACTGCTCAGTGCCCGATTATTGAATTACCCCGGCCAAGACCACGTCAAACTGGCTGCAGTTATCGAGTTCCTGCATACCGCCACGCTGTTGCACGACGACGTGGTGGACCACTCTGCTCTTCGGCGCGGGCGCTCTACCGCGAATGCCATCTGGGGCAATGCGCCCAGCGTTCTGGTCGGGGACTTTCTCTACAGCCGGGCTTTCCAGCTCATGGTCGAGCTGGATCGGATGAAAATCCTGGATATTCTGTCGACCGCGACCAACATGATCGCCGAAGGCGAAGTTCAGCAACTGGCAAACATCGGCAAACTGTCTGTCGATGAATCCGCCTATCGGGAGACGATCCGTTGCAAGACTGCACTGCTGTTTGAGGCTGCCACCCATACCGCTGCACAGTTGTGCACTCACGATACTGATCACACCGAGACACTACGCCTGTTCGGGCTGCACTTCGGCATGGCCTATCAGCTGGTGGACGACTGCCTGGACTACATGAGCGATGCCGCAACCATGGGCAAGAATGCCGGCGATGATCTGGCCGAAGGCAAGTTGACCTTGCCACTGATCCACTGTCTGGGGACAGCAGGCACCGCTGATCGAGAGGTCCTGGTGGATGGACTGCGACGCGGCGATGCCTCCGCACTACCGGAGGTACTCGTCATACTTCAGCGTACCGGTTCAATAGCCTATGCTCAGGACGCAGCGATGCGGGAGTCACAACTTGCTCTCGGATTGCTTGCGACCCTGCCCGCCGGACCCGCTCGCCATGCACTGAGTGAACTGACCCACCACTGCACGAAGCGATTGCACTGAACTCTTTGCCTGCTGACAGCATCGTTTTGTCATGACTCCTGCCTTGGGATATCGCCGACTGCACTTTGGCTTGCATGATAGTTTGACTAGGCGTCTGCGCGGCAGAAGGCGGCGGAGCGAGGCTAGTGTCAGTTCGAGTCCGATTTTTCGTTCGTTTGAGGCGCGTAGTGGGCGCTACGCAACGAAAACGAACGGAAAATCGGGCCATCGTTGCACCGCCGCAGCCTGTCGAGCTTCTGCCGCGCAGATTCCTAGCGTGTTCCGCTTCGTCTTGCTCGGTCTGTTGGCCACGATTGCGGTGGAGACAATCGCAAAAGAACTGGTGTTTCATCCTTGCCCTCAAGCTGGCAGTGGTGGCGCTCAGGTCCTGCAAGCCGAGTGCGCTGTGCTCAAGGTTCCGCTCGATCCGGCCTCCCCTGCTGGCGAGACACTTGAACTGGCTGTGACTCGCTTGGCTGGTAGTGCCCGCCCGCCGCTCAAGGATGCGCTGATCGCCATCAACGGTGGTCCCGGAGGATCGTCGCGTGACTTGCTGGTGGATCTGGGTCAGGCACTGGCGATCATCGCAGCTGAACGCGATGTCATCGTTGTCGACCAACGAGGCACCGGCGGGTCTGCAAAACTGCGGTGTGACAACCCGGATCCAACAATCGTTGATCTCAGTACTGCTGCCACCGAATCGCTGACTCGCCAATGCCTCGCGGAGCTACCCCATGACCCTCGTTTTTTCACCACCAGCGTTGCCATCAATGACCTGGAAGTATTGCGAGACTCGCTCGGACTCGACACCTGGACCATGTATGGCGTGTCCTACGGAACGCGTGTCGCTTTGCACTACACCCGACGCCATCCTGAACGGGTCCGAGCCCTCATCGTTGATGGCATTGTCCCAACGGGATTGATATTGGGCGCCAATGTCCTGCACAACAGCGAGGCAGCATTCAACGCGCTCGATTGGCGATGCCAGCAAGATCCGATTTGCTCAGCCGCCTTCGGCAAGTTGCGGCCGAAACTCGATCAACTTAGAGAACAGCTGAAGGTCCCGCAGACGGTAGAACTGCCACACCCGGTAACCGGCGAATCAACCAGCATCCCGCTCACCTATGAACACGCCGCGGCGACGGTTCGGTTATTACTCTATGCGCCTGAGACCATGGCGACGATTCCCTTCATGATCGATGAAGCTCTGGCTGGCCATTTCCTCCCCCTCGCCGCCCAATCGATTCTTGCTCTGGAAAAAGTCACCGAGTCCATCGCTGATGGTATGCACAATGCCGTGGTATGCACAGAAGATGCGCCTTTTTTCGGCGCCGCAGAAGCGGATCGTGCCGAACTTACGCGGTCGTATCTTGGCGCCAGCATGATCGAGACGCTGAGAAACATTTGTGCAATTTGGCCAAAAGGCGTGCTGGACACTGATCTGCATAACCCTTTCGAGTCTTCAGTCCCAACCTTGTTACTCTCTGGCGAGCTGGATCCGATTACACCGCCAGCTTACGGCGATCGTTTGTTGAAACAATTTTCGCAAGGTCAGCACCTGGTCGCCAAAGGCCAGGGCCATGGCGTGCTTTCTCGCGGTTGCATGCCACGCCTGGCTGCAGGGTTTGTGTCCAACCCTGCGAACCACAGCATCGACTCGCGCTGTCTTGATCGGAGTCCGCCAACGCCGATCTTCCTCAACAGTCTCGGACCATCGCCATGATCCGTGTGGACAGTCTGTGCAAGAAATTTGGTGACGTGATCGCTATCGATAACGTTTCCTTCGTTGCGCAGGATGGGCGGGTCACCGCTCTGCTGGGTCCAAACGGCGCTGGCAAGTCGACCACGCTACGTATTCTCGCTGCGGTTCTTCGCAGCGATTCCGGCTCCGCCTCGATCAATGGCCACGACCTGCAGACTGCGCCTGCTCTGGTTCGGGCATCCATTGGCGTCTTGCCCCATAACGCAGGTGTCTACGCCCGCCTCAGCGCCCGCGAGAACATTCGTTATTTCGGCCGCTTGCAGGGTTTGTCTGGTGATTCGCTCGAACAACGCATCGACGACCTGCTCGATCAACTGGAGATGCGATCTTTTGCAGACCGCCGTACGCTCGGTTTTTCGCAGGGCCAAAAAGTCAAGGTCGCGCTGGCTCGAGCGCTGGTTCACGATCCGAAACACGTGCTGCTCGACGAACCCACCAATGGACTGGATGTCATGGCCACTCGCGCCCTGCGCGATATCGTGCATGGATTGCGTGCGGCCGGTTGTTGCGTTCTGTTTTCCAGTCACATCATGCAGGAGGTCGAGAATGTCTGTGATGATGTCGTGATCATCAGCGGTGGCCGCGTTCGATACACCGGCACACTCGGCGACCTCAGAATCGCCGCTGGTACAACCGATCTGGAAGAAGCATTCGTGATTCTTGCGGGCCTGCAGGACCTGAATGAAGGCGTGAGGGCGTGAACGCGTTTGTTACGATACTGGCAAAAGAGTGCATCGACAATCTTCGTGATCGCCGAACGCTGATCTCGACGTTTTCGTTGGCCCTGCTCGGTCCGATCATCCTGGTCGGCCTGATGAGCTTCATTCTGGATCGCGCGCTCGGTGAACAGGATGACGCTACTGCCTTTTCACTGGTCGGCGCAAACAACGCACCCGGACTGGTCGGCTGGCTGCGCCAGCAGAATTACGAAATCAGGGACATCGAATTAATTGCTGATACCGATCCGAGGACGCTGGTCACGTCGGGCGACAATGATGTCGTGCTCATCATCCCTTCAAACTATGCCGAGCGGTTTGCCGCAGGCCAGATGACGACGTTTACCATCGTTTATGACTCTTCAGAGCTCGGTTCTGCCTCACGCCGGGCGAATCAACTCGAACGAGTGCTCAACAACTATTCCAGAACCATTGGCGTGCTGCGTTTGCAGTTGCGCGGTATCGACCCTCAGTTGATACAACCCATACTGGTGAACGAACTGGATGTAGCATCGTCCGCTGAGCGGGCATTGGCCATACTGTCCATGGTGCCCTACTTCATCCTGCTGGTGGCCTTCATGGGTGGTTTTTATCTGGCCATCGATACTACAACCGGCGAGCGTGAACACGGATCACTCGAGCCTCTCCTGTCACAACCCGTCTCACGCACCTCGCTCGTGCTCGGCAAGATTGCTGCCACGTGCGTGTTTGCGCTGGCAAGCCTGCTGTTGTTGCTCATTGGTTTCTACATTGGCCTGCCGATGGTTCCGCTTGCGCGAATTGGTCTGTCGCTTGATGTCTCGCTCAGCAATTTTTTGATGATCTTGCTGCTCATGACGCCGCTGATCTGGTTTGCCGGCGCGCTGCTCACCGTCGTCGCCTCCTTTGCCAAGACTTACAAGGAAGCGCAGACGTATTTGTCCTTTCTTATCATGGTGCCAACCGTTCCGATCATTTTTACACAGCTGACAGGGGTTGAGGCCAGCCTGTGGATGATGCTCGTGCCGAGCCTCGGTCAATCGCTGCTGATCCAGGATTTCCTCACCAACGAGCCGGTTTCCGGCACCCATCTGCTGCTCTGTGGACTATCCACCAGTGCTCTTGCGGCATTACTCACCCGCCTCGCGATCTGGATCTACCAGCGCGAGCAAATCCTCGGTTAAAGGCCTGCCAGTTCTTAACCTCAATTGGACAAAACATTACGCAACCGAAAATGCTGCGCAGGGTATTTAAGAGCTGCGGAACGATTGACTGGAGAGAAGGTCGGTATTGCAGCGGAAATCAAACCGTAAGGTCACAACCCA
>JAYSTS010000006.1:0-8474 GCA_043719475.1 Gammaproteobacteria bacterium
GTGTCTCGCCGTTACCACCGATACACCAGCGTGGGTGTGGTTGCTGCAACGGTTTTGGATTGCAGCGCGCGTTTTTCAGCGTGAAGTACTTGCCACTGAACGTTGTTGTTTCTTGGGTCAAGAGCCCATGGATCACGGCGCAGGCTTCATCGAAGCGGTCGAAGCGCTCCGTGAGTGAACCTAGGTGAATGCCATAGGCGTCGCACTCTTCCCGACTCCATGCGGCGCCCAGGCCCAGCTCGAGTCGACCGTTGGAGATGATGTCGAGGCTCGCGATCATGTTGGCGAGCACCGCCGGATGTCGATAAACCACTCCACTGACCATGCAGCCAATGCGGATGCGTTTGGTGGCCTGAGCCAGAGCGGTCAATGTGACCCAGGCTTCCATGCAGGGGCCGGAGGTGTCGGGTACGTTAATCGGATAGAAGTGATCGAAATTCCACGCCGATTCGAATATGGGCATGGCGTCTGCGCGCTGCCATATGGCCAGCATGTCTGGCCAGGATGTGTACTGTTGAGCTGTCTTGATGGCAAATCGCATGCTTGGTTTCCTGGTGGCTGATGGTGGAACAGAGAAATCGCGGTGCGCTTGCACGGTAAGGCCCAGTGTGTACGCACGGTAGGGAAAGGTGGTGTTCCGAGCAAGCCGCAATTCGGGGTCGCAAATCAGGGAAAGTCCGCTTCTCGGTTAGTATCCTCATCAACAGGACGATGGATGCAGCAAAAAGTGGGCAAGAAACAAAAAGTCGTGGTGCTCGGTACGGGAGGCGCCGGGTTGACTGCCGCGATCGCTGCGCATGATGCAGGTGCCAAGGTCAGAGTCTTCGAGAAGGCCGACAAGGTTGGTGGCACCACTGCCTGGTCGGGTGGCATGGTGTGGATTCCGAACAATCATCTGGAGCAGGCGCTGGGTGTCCGGGATAGCCGCACTGAGGCAATCACTTACCTGATGTCCATGTCGCACGGGCTCATCGAGCAGCACCTGGCTGAGGCGTTTGTCGATGCAGGGCCGATCATGGTTCGACACCTGTGCGACCACACGCCGGTGCAGTTCCGGACGATCCCCGATTTTCCCGACTACCACGCCGAATTCCCTGGCGGCAAAACGGGTGGTGGCCGATCTCTGGACACGCCTCCCTACTCATTCAAGGAACTGGGCAAATGGGAGCATCGTGTAACACCGTCGCCCTATTACCCCGATGCGCGGTTGTCGATTTATGACACGCCACTCGGTCAAGCCGTTCCGGAACCCGTGTCGGTCGCAGAACTTGAGCGTCGCAGCGTTCATCACGAACGAGCCAGCGGCCAAGCCTTGATTGGTCGACTGCTGCGTGGTTGCCTGGATCGTGGCATCAAGCCGGTCACCAGTGCACGTGCGCTGGACCTGATTATTCGCAAAGGCCGCGTGCGCGGGGTTGTTGTCGAATCGAACAAAGGAGTCCGGGAGGTCAGGTGTGATGCCGTGATACTCGCTACCGGTGGCTTTGAGTGGAGTGAGGAGTTCAAGCGTGCCTTTCTGCGAGGTCCGATGACCCATCCCGTATCCATCAGTACCAATACCGGCGATGGTCTGAAGATGGCCATGCGGGCGGGAGCCATGCTTGGCAACATGCGGGAGGCGTGGTGGATGCCCGTCGCAGAAGTGCCTCGTGAAGAAGTCTCAACCGGCGTGACGTTGATCGCAGGTATCCGCTCGTTACCAGGCTGCATCATGGTGAACCGGAAAGGTAAGCGATTCACCAATGAATCGGCGAACTACAATGCCATTGGCGCTGCCTTTCACGATCAGGATGTGTCTGCTTTCGACTATGCCAATCTGCCCTGCTGGATGATTTTCGATCAAGGCTACATCGATCGTTATGGGTTTCAGATATCCGGTGGCAAACCCGGCGAGGCACCACCACAATGGGTGACAAGTGCGCCAACACTGGCAGGCCTTGCCAGCAAACTGACCATACCACGGGATCAGTTCGAGGCCACGGTCGGCCGCTGGAATACACAGGTAGAAGCTGGCCGTGATGAGGACTTCGGTCGCGGCGAGGCGGCACACGACCAATGGTGGGGAGACGCGAAGTTGCGGGGCAGTACCAAGGCGTCCCTGGGTGTGATTGATCAGGGGTCATATTTCGCCGTTGAAGTGAAGAGCGGAGCGCTGGGCACCAAGGGCGGGCCGAAAACCGATGTGAATGCCAAAGTGCTGGATGTGGATGGCCAGCCGATTGAGGGTCTCTATGCGGCGGGCAATGTCATGGCATCACCCATGGGCATGACCTACGGTGGCGCGGGTGGCACGATTGCGCCGGGTATGGTGTTTGGTTATCTGGCAGGTCGGCATGCAGCTGGAAAGCCGGTATTCGAATGAACCGCACGGTATGACTCAGGTATTCGAGAAGTTCAGACATGCCTCAACTTCAAGCAGAAGTTCGGGGCGGCAGATATCTGCCTGGACGACATTGAGTAGACCCGATTCAGGTGTGAGTCGTTGCCTTGCAAGGTCGCCAATGACGTGCCAGTCGCCGGGGTTTCGTACGTACATGCGAACCGACTGAGCTGCATGTCGGAGCGTGTTTTCCCTGGTTTCAACATCCGCGCGAGTACTCGCGCGTACTACAAGATCGATATTGTCACAAGCCAGCGCCAGTTGAGCTGTCGGGTCGCCTTCGTGCATCGACTCGCTCTGCCGAATACTGGCGGTGCCTGAAACGTACAGCTCAAGCGTATCCGACCCGATGAGACTTGCACGCGCGAAACTTGGTGCGCGCGGACCATACCGATGTGGGTATCGGTAGGCGGGGATCTGCAGGGGATTTTCGATGGGTACCATCGGCTCTGCGGTACACAGCATCACGATGGTGAGGTGATTATCGGGCGTGCCGACGGCGGACGCCGCCGGCAGCCGGGTGTTATCGTGTCCTTCTGACCAGGGAGCCAACGCTTCCGAGCGGCCGAGACAGAACAGTTTGTAACTATCCAGTTCACCAACCACGTGATTGATACCGGGAATGAAATTCCAGAAACGACAGGGGTTGAGACCCGCCAACCCCTTCAACAATTGCTGATAGATATTGAGGGTGGAATCGACCATGGCGCTCTGCGCTACAGGCCGATGTACCACCGCCAGACCGTGACGTTCACTTCGCCACCAGTGGATATCTTCTGCCGAACGGCCGCAGAACGTCATCGCCGGCAAGTTCCAATGCTCGATACCTGGCCCGTGCAGCACGGCGTGCGGCAATTCCAGTACAGCGCCCGCCGCAGAAACCACCAGACGGGTAGTGGTGCTGCCAAATCGAAAGCTCAACTGCAAGGTAAAGACCTAGGAGTCTGCGCGGCAGAAGGCGGCGGAGCGAGGCGAGTGTCAATTCGAGTCCGATTTTTCGTTCGTTTGAGGAGCATAGTGGGCTCTACGTGACGAAAACGAACGGAAAATCGGGCCGAAGTGGCACCGCCGCGGCCTGACGATCTTCTGCCGCGCAGACTCCTAGCCTTGATTCGACAATAATTGGTAAAGCTTCCGACGCACCACCCATCGCGGCGTCGCGCAGCCCTCTCCGCTGCAGGAGCGGTCTCCTGGTGGGAGCGGTCTCCAGACCGCGATTGTTGGGATGATCGAAGATCGCGATCAGGAGATCGCTCCCACAAAGTCACGGGACCAACGGTTCGAGATCTGGAGATCTCCCACAGACATTGAGTATCGTGACTTTTTGGTCTCCTGGTGGGTCGTCTCCTGGGGGGAGCGGTCTCCTGGCGATGGTTGGGATCATTGAAGATCGCGATCAGGAGATCGCTCCCACAGGGTGCTTTTACTCGACGTCTCATTGCTGAATCTGCCAACTTCATCGGTTGTGACCTTACGGTTTGATTTCTGCTGCAATTCCGACCTTCTCTCCAGTCAATTCTCCAGTCAATCGTTCCGAAGCTCTGAATACCCCTGCGCAGCATTTTCGGTTTAGTATTTTTTGTCCAATTAAGGCTAATTGTCCTCGCATTTTCCCTGCGTTTCACGCAGGTAACACCAATCACGAGTATGCGCAGTGCGATCACGACTGAATGGTTTCGTCAGTGAACTGAACGCGCGCGTTGCGCCATCGTTTCCACCAGGCGCGGAACGACTCCGGTAACCGCCGCAGACGGAACATCATGTACAGCATCTTGAAGATTCGCAGCCGGGATCGAATCAGCGCCGACCCATCCCCATCGCCAACCAGCATGGCGATGACAGCCTGTTCGACCTGCCAGTTGTTGCGTGGGCCACGAAACATCTCGCGCATGGTCGGCGTGGTAAACCGATAGATGAACCAGGAGAACGAATAGATCTTGCGTTCAACCATCTTGTGATAACGACGGCATTCCTGGACATAAGCCTCGTGTTCGCCGCTCAACCACGCTTCAACGGCAGGCGTACAGGCACGGCCGCTGTTCATGGCGAGAAAAACGCCACTGGAGAACACCGGGTCAATGAACGCGTAGGCATCACCCACCAGCAGATAACCATCGCCCCAGATTTTCTTGGAGCGATACGAGTAGTTGCCGGTTGCATTGACAGGAGATACCGCCACTGCGTCCTTGACGCGCGCTTGAACATCCGGGATCTGCGCGAGGGTGTAACGCAGGAATGGTTCGAGTTCGACGTCGCGCGTTCGCAGGTACGAAGGCCAGCAGACTGCGCCGATGCTCATCACCCCGTCTCGCAACGGGATCATCCACACCCAACCATGCTCGAACCAGTACACGCTGATATTGCCTTCCAGCGCACCTTCACGCCGAACCACATTGGTGAAATGACCGAATACTGCTGCGCTTGCGTGCCCGGGGTTTTTCTTGCGCCAACCCTGTTTGCGAGCAAGAAAACCATCTCGGCCGCTGGCATCGATGACAAAACGGGCAGTCACCTCGGTAGATTCACCTGTCGCATTGCGAAAACTGACCTTGTGTCCTTTGGCGACCCGAGTGACCTCAGTCACCTGATGTTTCTGGCGTGCGTCGACGCCAAAACGTTTGCAGTTCTCGAACAGGATCTGGTCGAATTCCGAGCGCTTCACTTGCCAGGCATGGTCTGGTGTGTCCCCGAGCGCTCGGGCAAAAGGAAACGGCTGGACGTGGGAGCCTGCAACCGTGAAATCCGCGCCAGGTTTGTACACACCGATGGCTTCCACCTGCGCAAGCACCCCCAATCGTTCGAGAATGGGCAGGTTGTTCGGTAACAGCGATTCACCGATATGGAAGCGCGGGTGTTCGTCTTTTTCCAGCAGGAGAACGGATCGTCCCTGCTCAGCAAGAAAGGAAGCAGCGGTGGTGCCCGATGGACCGCCGCCAATGACTAATACGTCCACAGTCGACTGCATGATCTGTCCGTGAATTATCCGAATATCCTGTGATCGTGGTCGCTTCGCATTGAAATGGTCGGGGGCATCTTGGACAATCCCGGCTTCATCACAGTCTAGCCAAGTCGATGGTCCAAACACCAGAACAGGGAGCAATCGCGACATTGATTGTCGAGGTGCTTAATCTGCGCGACGTCATCGCTGCGGATATCGATCCAGAGGCGATCCTCTTCGAGGATTCCGGCCTTGGGCTCGACTCGATCGATGCACTCGAGATCGCCGTCGCCATAGCCGAGCGCTACAACGTACATATTTCGGCGGAAGACGAAGCCACACGCGAGATTTTTGCCACGTTGGCCAATCTCACCGCACACGTTCAACAGGAGTCGGGCGTCCGCCTCGGCGCTGCATGATTCACCGCCCGCTGCTGGCACGGCCTGCGGGAGACCGTTTCGCACAGGTGTCGGTGCCCGGTGGTTACCGGGAGATCTCGGTCGGTCAATTCTGTGCCGATGTTGCCTTTGTCACCGAACTGTTGCCGGACGGGTTGCACGTCGTCAATCTTTGTCAAAGCCGCTACACCTTCATGGTGGTGTTTTTTGCCGTCATTACGCGGTCACAAATCAATCTGCTGCCCGGCAAACGCGATGGAGAAACGGCCCGGAGGCTCAAAGTCGAATATCCGCAAACCACGGTGGTCAGTGATCAGACGCTTGGACCCAATACCCCGGAAGCAGACCTCGTCCTCGTATTTGAGCCCGGCTTGCGTGGGAACGCCGAATCCTTCACGCCCGCACCGGAGGCGGTGGTCGCTATTGTCTTCACCTCTGGCAGTACTGGCGAGCCGCAATCGCACCACAAGACCTGGGCCATGTTTGGGGAGTGGCGAGAAGTACACTGGCGGTACGCGCCGCGTCCGGTAGCAGCACCTTCACTGCTGGTGGCGACAGTACCTCCGTGGCACATGTACGGGCTTGAGTGGGCCATGCTGGTACCTACCATCGCGCCGTTGATCGTACATTGCGGGCCGGATTTTTTTCCTCGCGACGTCGTGTCCGCCGTCAACGGGTTTGCCGGCTCCTGCATGCTTGTCACCACGCCACTGCACCTGCGTGCGTTAACCCGGGCGCCGGCACCGCAGCAACCGATCGATCTGATCCTCAGCGCCACCGCGCCGCTTGAACATTCGCTGGTGATAACTGCCGAGCAGCATATGCGATCAACGGTACTGGAGATCTATGGCTGCAGCGAGGTTGGCTCACTAGCCTACCGGCTGCCGAGGGACTCGAGCGGATGGCGTTTTTTTGCCTGCTTTGTCATCCGTTTTACCGGTGGTGTGGTTGAGGTGCTGCACCCCTATCTCAACGGTCCTGTGGTGTTGGCAGACTTGTTTGAATCGACCGGAGATGGGCGTTATGAACTGCTCGGCCGCGCCTCGGATATCGTCAAGGTGGGTGGCAAGCGGGAGTCTCTGTCCCGCTTGAACGGGCTGCTGACCAGCATTGAGGGTGTGGTCGATGGCCTTTTTTATCTGCCCGAGGATCATGATCTGCCGGCTACCGGTCGGCTCGGGGCTCTGGTGGTGGCACCCAATCTGAGCGATCGGCAACTGCGTGATGCTTTGGCACTATGCATCGACCCGGTGTTTCTGCCACGGCCATTGTTCAGGGCTGCCGCGCTGCCGCGGGACGCCACCAGCAAATTGCAGCGCACCGTGCTGACTGAAATGCTCGCGGATCTCAGCGGATCGACTGGGTGAGCGGTTCGCAGGCCGATTGGCAGTCACGTCCGGAAGCCGGGTCAACTCTGGGTTTGCGCTTTCTGCTGTGGGTGGCCAGACATCTCGGTCGAGGGGTGCTGCATAACCTGCTGTGGCCAGTCAGTGTGTATTTCCTGATCCGGCGCGGACCGGAACGCAGAGCTTCGCTCGCTTATCTGAGCAGAGTGCTCGGCCGGCCAGCAACTTGGGTAGACAGTCTGCGGCACTTCCATCACTTCGCCACGGTCGCCGGCGATCGTGTCTATTTTTTACTCGGCGAAGGCCATCGTATCCCCGTCACGTTCGTTCTTGATCCCGAGTTCGATGAAGTACTGCGCAACAACAAATCAGGCATTGTGTTGGCCGCGCATCTTGGATCTTTCGAAGCGGCCCGGGTGCTCGGCCCGGAACTGGGAGGCGTCCGCCTGCGGATCATTCTGGACAAGGCGGTGAACGCCAGATTCATGTCGATCATGGCGGAGGTACAGCCGGAGTTTGCCGGGTTGATCATTGATGCCGGCAACAACTCGGTAGCGCTGGGGCTGGCGATTGGTGATGCGTTGAAACAGGGTGACTGGGTTGGTTTTCTCGCTGACCGGCGCCGTGCAGGGGACCGCATTTCACCGCATTCGTTTCTCGGCCAGACGGCATGGTTTCCCCAGGGTCCGTTTCTGATCGCCAGCGTTTTCCGCGCGCCTATCCTCTGCGTATTCTGTAGAACAACGGATGCAGGCTATGAAATTCATACCGAAGTGCTGCGCTCCGAATTCAATGTCGATCGGCGTGATCGACAGTCGGCGATCGATCTGGCCATGGCGGATTACGTACAACGACTCGAGCGACATGTACGCGCGTCGCCGTATGCATGGTTCAACCTGTTTGATTTTTGGGCACCGCCGGATTCCGATGAACACACCCGTCGCCCAGGTTAGGAATGCTTGAGTCAGACAAAGGCCGGATGGTCTGCCAGTGTGTCGAGTGAAGGTACGCGCTCACCGGCCTGAATCTTCGCGATCCACCGTGTGAGTTCAGTGGCAATACGTTCAAGTGAGTCAACATCGACATTCAGTTCGTCGCGGGCATGCTCGGAGTCGCCACGCAGTAGCGCATTTTTCATGCGATGAAAGAGCGGTATCGCGTGATAGTCATGGAAGCCGGATTCGCCACCAACTCGTATGCCGCTGCCGGCAGCGCCTTTGAGCTGCCGTTGTAACCGGCTGTTCAACGCGGCTGCACGTAACAGCGGAGGCTGAGCAGAAGCCATGAATTGCGGATCCGTGTAACGGCCTGTAAAAAAGAGCTTGGACAGCACTGCCCAGTAATAGGTGAAGTCCCACAGTGTCTTGATGACCATGAGATCACGATGACCCATGCAGGCGTACAGCCCCCGA
>JAYSTS010000051.1:0-7724 GCA_043719475.1 Gammaproteobacteria bacterium
TAGTTTGTTTTCGATGAGTCCAACCGCCGGATGCGGGTCCGCATGTCCGGTGGTGTGGGAGGGGTGACGGGCGCAATCCCGTTACCCCGACCCGATCCAAGAGATCGCGATCTGAGAGATTTCCCGATCTGGAAAAGTTGTGGGAGCGATCTCCTGATCGCGATTTTGTAACGGTCCGTGCCGAAAATCGGCACGGGATGAATCGTTGGGGCGGCGATGGGTTGTGCGTCTGCAGCTTTAACGATTATTGTCGAATCAAGCTCGGATTTGTGTCTGGCTTATTGAGTTGCCGACAACCTCAGGTCGCCTCGAATCGCAGCCGTTTCGTAACGATGATGTCGCGACTTAGATCAAACGTCAGCGGGTCTGCACCTCTTTCCCTGCCTTGGTAATCGTGGTTACTTTGAATAGATCAACAACGATTCCTGCGCCGACCATGTTCGGATCAAAGTGTCGCTCAATGGGATGCATCTCGTCGTATATTCGCTGACGCTCCTGCACATCTGTCACCACACGCGCCCGTCCTTCCAGCGTGCAGTACACACGATCAGCGATATCACCGTAGATGAACGCCAGGTCAGGTCTTGTCGGCAATGTATGCAAAAGCGCGCTATCGGGATTACGGGCCCAGATGGCGAGTGAATCCGGGGTATGAAAGTGCGTGCTTCCATAGAAGGAGATGTGAGGTTTGCCGTGTTCATCCACATACGCGGCGGTTAGCGTCTTCAAACTGTTGAGCGCGCCGTTGATACGATTGACGATATCGTCGCTGATGCTGATCACGAGTTACTCCCGAGGCCAAATTCTTATCAGACAGCGTAACCTGTGTCCTTCATCGCGAACAATCCACACAAGCCACAGCGCAGCATCAATTACAGCTCAAGCATCGTGAGAAGTCGTTGCAGTGGGAAAGTGCCGGCAGCGACGCCTTCCTCCAGCGCTTCGCGCATCGCCCGTACCAACCCAGAGTTCACCGGGGTCGCCATCCCTGCCTGCGCGCCTAATCGTTCGATCTCCCCGTTGAGAAAATCCGACTCCGCATTGCCAGTGCCCCGCGCCAGACTTTGCCATGTCGAGCCACCACTTCTTGGGATTCCAGGTATTTCGCCCATCCGGTAAGTGTCTTCTTGCCGCGCGCGTATTTCATCCACTGTTGCGCAATCAATCCCATGCGCTGCATAACAGGCGACCGCCTCACGACGAGCGGCGCGCGCGATGTTGGCAACTTCTCCGTTCTCGCCAAGCAGGGCTTGCGCGGTATTCACCAGGTTCGTCAGCAGCTTGGCATATTTCCAGCGCATGACGCTCGTGTCAGGTCGGGCGCTGAACCCGCCATCCTCGAGGGCCGCGCACATCGTTACAACAAGATCATCAACGCCAGCTGGGAATAGTCCGCAGTCGAGCACCCCACCGCGACCGACCGCATGGGTGATCACCTCACCCGGCCGCAGGTGCATGGCTGGCAGATTCACGACCATGGCCACGACATCAGTGAACATGCTGGCGGCCATGCGCTCGTTAGCGACGCCATTTTGTGCACAGACCACCCGCGCCTGCGGATTGGCCTTGGCCAGCGCACGCAATGCATCCTGCGTGTGTTGCCCCTTCATGGTCAGCAAGACCACATCATCTTGTTGCCAGTCGACTTCCGAGGGCGCCCCCACCACCGGGATATCAACATTTCTAACTCCGGTTGGACTGACAATGCGCAGGCCCGAACGCTGCATTGCCTCCCGATGGGCGCCGCGCGCGATGAGCAGGACATCCCGGCCCGCTTCCCGAAGACCCGCTCCGATGCAACCACCAACACCACCCGCACCATAAACAATGAACCGCATGGGCTTCCCTGTAACGTGGAAAGCAGCGATAGTAAAACAAAGCGGTAGACGGACGATGTTGTGCTGACGCGCAAAGGTGGATATTTAAGCCCTCGAAGTGACTGTGCTTCACCCGCCAGCCTGCACCTTGAGCAGGAAGGGTATGCCGTGTTGCGGGACGTTCTCAGCGCGGAAGAACTGACTGCCTTGCACGCGGAACTCAGCAGTGTTTATGCAACGACGCCTGCGGATCTGCGTAACGCCAGACTCGCGGCAGAAGAACGGGAAGATTTCCGCTACGAGATGTTCAATCGCTCTGCCCTGGCACAACGCACGATCGGTCATCCACGAATCCTGGAGGTCATCGAACCCTTGCTTGGCGAAGACTGTCACATCATTGCCAACACGTGCTGGCGCAATCCACCGCGCTCAAAAAATCAACATGGTGGCGGGTTCTGGCACATCGATGCAGGCCCTCATATTCCTCGACAGCCCGGAATTCCGTGGGACGATCGCATTGCGTATCCCGTGTTTGCCATTGGCGCACACATTTACCTGCAGGATTGTGGACTCGAGTCAGGGCCGACAGGCGTCATTCCGCGCAGCCATAAGTCTGGCCAGTTCCCACCGGTGGACCGACCCATGGACGTTGATCTTGACTATGACGGCCGACAAGTCGAACCCATGCTCGCAAAAGCGGGTGATGTCGCCCTGTTCGTTTCCGACGTTTGGCATCGCCGATTACCTGCGGGGCCTGGTGATCAGGGGCGATTTTTTCTCCAGGCCCATTATGGGCGACGCGATTTGGCCCAGCGGATTCGCACGACTGTCGTTGTGAGCCACGTCGATCAATCCGCGAAGGACAGGATCAACACCCCTCGTGAAGCCACGCTTCTCGGTCTGCATAAACCGTTTTTCTACGACGGTTGACGCCAAGCCGCGTGCCAGATCGCAGAGGACGCAGACATGACCCCCTGGGAGCCCGTCGGACTTGAGACTGATCTACTGCGCCGTTGGGAGAGCGGTCCATTTTTCCTCGCTTTTTCGTTGCGTAGTTCCACTACGCGCCTCAAAATCGTGAAAAACTGTCCTCACTCTCCCAGTCGGCTCGCGACGATCGCTCAAGTCCGACAGGCTCCTGGAATTTCATTGTTGATACGGACGTTGACTGACTCACGTGAGCCTTGAATACCACATTGATGCAGATGAAAGCCTGATTACCGTCAGGGTGAAGGATGGTTTGCGCCCTGGGGATATGGAGTCGCTCGCCGCACAGCTCTTCGACGACCCCCTCTTTGCGGCAGATATGGCGCAGCTTCTGGATTTGCGGCAAGCGAAGATCGAGTTGCTAGATGACCATGCCAAGTTGCTGACCCGCTACCTGCTGAATAAGTACAACCCGGCAATCGATGGCAATATCGCAGTGGTGATTGATCCCGATCTCACACCGGCTGACACCGCATTGATGTTCCGCATCACCTGCGCCCTGGAGCGTGCGGAATTGTTCGAAGACTTTGAAATGGCTGTCAAATGGCTGGCACGCAAATGGCGCAGCAGTCTGTCAGCTCAAGAATAGCCATAACCCGGTGCAGGTGACGGAAATCACAGCCCAAAAGAAATATGGGCTGAAATACACCACCCAACGAGCGACTTGATCATTGCTGTACCGCCTGAAGCGCGTGACGGGCTGCATGGACAACACCCTCATTGCATCGGAGCAACCGGTAAGGTCCCTCCCCAGCGGCAAGTCTCACCCATCAGACCCTTCGATCCGTCAGCAAAGTTGTGCGTCTGTTGTCGGTCAGTTGTAACTTTGCGGCAAATTCGGTTGCTGTCGACCACTTCACGGCCTGAAGGTACCGTTGGCTCAAGGACTTACAAACCGAGCTTTCTTTTCCGGATTGTTGGGGTATTCTTCTTCGCCTCAGTCGCCGGGGCTGTACGAATAAACAGTGTCATTCTCCTCGGCAGGGCGATAGCACGTTATTGCAGCCCGGCGGCTGAGGCCAATCCCCACTGTTCGTCCCACCAGACGATCAAACGGACGACTCGCTGATTTCTCCTCGATCGCTTCAGATGCCCGGGACCCTGCTGAAGAGACTTCTCAGGCTGGAACCGACGGCAATTTGTCCCTCCAGCCAAAACCTGCGTCACCAACCGCAACAAATTCAGGATTCAACACCGACTCCTTCGTGTTGTAGCGCATCGGCGATCCATCTGCCGCCCACAGGTCTCCGCCGGCAGCAGCAAGTACGGCGTGAGCGGCGGCGATGTCCCACTCCGAGGTCAACCCGAGCCGGGGATACAGATCCGCCTTGCCTTCAGCAAGGATGCACAACTTCAACGAGCTGCCCACCGGTGTGCGATCAACCGGACCGAACCGGGTCGCAACCGCATCGAGATATTGTTCGAGACGCTCACCGCCATGATTTCGACTGGCAACCACGACCAGCTTGTCTGCGGGCTGATAACGCCGAGTGTGGATTGCTGAAGTTGCCCCACTCTGTCGGCGCCAGGCCCGTCCGGTTGAAACGTCGCCCCAGAACAAGATGTTTTGCGCAGGAACGCCGACAAACCCGAGCACAGCCCGATGCCCATCGATCAGTGCGACGTTGACGGTAAATTCGCCATTGCGGCTCACGAATTCCTTGGTGCCATCCAGCGGATCGATCAACCAGTAACGTGCCCATTGAGACCGTTCGGCAAAGTCTGGGGCTTTACCTTCTTCGCTAAACACCGGTAGCTCTGGTGTCAGTTTTTGCAGTCCGCTCTCGAGAATGTGGTGCGCCGCAAGATCAGCCTGAGTCAGCGGTGAATCATCCTCTTTGGTCTGAACCTCAAAGTCCTGCGAGTAAACCTCCATGATGGCCTCGCCTGCTTGCTCGACCAGCGTTAGCAAGGTCTCTACATCTATCGAACTCATGCTTTCTCCATCAGCGATCGTGTCAACGTCAAAGCAGCAATAGCGCGCGCCTCGTTGAATTCGCCACCGTGAATCAACTCGTCAAGGGCATCGATCGGCCACGGAACCAACTCGATGGGTTCGGGTTCATCACCGGGCAATCGTTCGGGATAAAGGTCCTTTGCAAACATGACATTGATGGTAAAGCCCATATGTCCCGGCGCGAGCGATACTCTTTTCACAAATTCAACGTGGCGGGCACCAAAGCCGATCTCTTCTTTCAGTTCGCGGTCGGTCGCGTGCTCAAGACTCTCACCGAATTCGGCCGCGCCTTTAGGTAACGAAAGCTGGACCTCGTGAAAACCGGCCGCGTACTCGCGAATGAGCATGACTTCCCGGCGTTCGTTGACGGCTACAACGATAACCGCCGGATGACCACGCACGGGCAATCGTTCGTAGATGCGCTCAACGCCATTGCTGAAACGAAGCGACAACTCTTCAATGGAAAACAAGCGACTTCGAGCCAGCATACGACTGGCCAGAACCTCTGGCAGTGCTTTTTCGCTCATGCCTGTTCCCCACTGAAGCTTGTCTTCCTAAGCTCGGAGAGCCCGCTCCGGGTGTCCTGCATTCGTCACTCCGTCGAAACAACCAAACCCGTATCATATCGACCCTAAGCCTCTGCCGCCGCCTGGATCAACATGATCAACTGGAACCAAATCGATACTGTGCTGTTCGACATGGATGGCACGCTGCTCGACCTACAGTTCGATAACCAGGTCTGGAGCCACCTGTTGCCCAGACACTTCGCATCCGCCCAAGGGATTTCGCTTGAAGACGCAAACACACAACTCACCTCACACATGCAGGAAATATTCGGTCGGATCGAATTTTACTGTCTGAACTATTGGGCGAGGCACACAGGGCTTGATGTGATGGCGCCACATCGTGAAGTCGTCCACTTGATCCGCTGGCGACCCAACGCCCTGGCCTTGGTGCGCTCGCTACGCAACTGTGGGAAGCGGATTGTTCTGGTGACCAACGCTCATCGAGACAGCCTCGGGATCAAGCAGGCACACTGCGGAATCATCGACGAGATGGACGCTGTGGTGTCCGCACACGACTACGACGTGCCGAAGGAAGCCCTCGAGTTCTGGCAACGTCTGAACCAACAACACCCATTCGATGCCGCGCGTACGCTGTTCATCGATGACAACGCGCACGTCCTGAAGTCGGCGCAGGCCTATGGAATCGCTTACTTGCTCACCATAGCGCAGCCTGATTCGTCGCGGCCCGCCCGACTCGGGCTTGAACATCCCGCGATCGACGATTTCCTGCACCATTTCCCGGTCGCCAGTCTCGTATGATCGAGCGTGTCCGACTCGACCAGTGGTTATGGGCGGCGCGTTTCTACCGGACGCGGGCGATGGCGAAAGCCGCAATTGATGCGGGCCAGATCGAGGTCGAAGGGCAAGGTAGCAAACCCTCGCGACCCGTACGGTTGGGGGACCGCATTCGGCTATCCCGCCCACTCTTCAAGATCGACGTCGACGTCATCGGACTAAGCGATACACGGAAAGATGCCACCGCCGCAGCGCTGCTCTATGCCGAAACGCCAGAAAGTGTCGACCAACGCACCCGGCTGGTAGCTGCACATAAACTGGCGCGCGCCGGATTGATCCCGCCCGCCACCAAACCTGAGAAGCACGAGCGCCGAGAAATTCGCAAGCTGAAGGCGATGGATGGCGAGGGCCGATAACCTGCAACCTTACAAAAGTCTCACATGCAAGCCTAAACGGTTTGCAAAGTGCTGCCCGCCGCTGGTGGCCGACCCGCGACCCTCTGGCATAATGCACGAACACCAGATCCCGGGAAGACACTAGAAGATGGCCGCCTATCAAGAGCCCAAGATTTCAAACGCACACTCCAAAAATTCCGCATACCTCAATTTGTCGACTGCAGCCCTCGCCGAGCATGCGGTACGTCGTGGCGAAGGTGAGTTCGCGAGTAACGGGGCAATCGTTGTGAAGACCGGTAAGCGAACCGGCCGCTCTCCCAAGGATCGATTCATCGTTGACGAGCCCTCTACCTCCGATTCCATCGACTGGGGCGCCATCAATCAACCCATTGCTCCGGAAATCTTCGATGCGTTGTGGGATCGTGTTCAGTTGCATCTCGCCGACCGCCCAAACTACGTGTCACACCTCCACGTCGGTGCAGATCCAGAACACTACCTGCCCATCGAAGTCACCACCGAATACGCATGGCACGCATTGTTCGGCCGTTCGTTGTTCATCGTTCCAACCCACTTCAATGCACATAACAAGCAGGTCTGGCAGATTGCTAACGCACCAGAATTCGTCTGCGATCCTGCACGTGATGGAACCAACAGTGAAGGCGCTGTCATCATCAATTTCGCCCAACGCAAGGTCCTGCTCGCAGGTATGCGCTATGCCGGCGAAATGAAGAAATCCATGTTCTCCGTGCTGAATTTCCTGTTGCCGGAAAAAGATGTTCTGCCCATGCACTGCTCCGCCAACGTTGGCGAAAAGAACGATGTCACGCTGTTCTTCGGTCTCTCCGGGACTGGTAAAACCACCCTCTCTGCAGATCCTGGCCGCTATCTGATTGGTGATGACGAGCATGGCTGGGGTCGAGGCACTGTTTTCAACTTCGAAGGCGGCTGTTATGCGAAGTGCATTAACCTGACGCGCAAAAACGAACCGGTGATCTTTGACGCCATCGCATTTGGTGCAATCGTCGAAAACGTCATCATGAATCCTGAGACTCGCGAGCCGGATTACACAGACAGCTCGCTGACGGAAAACACCAGAGCCTGTTACCCACTCAGTAACATCGAACTAAAGGTCGACGACAATCGCGCCGGCGAACCAAACAACATCGTGTTCCTGACCTGTGATGTCAGTGGCGTGCTGCCGCCAGTGTCCATCCTGTCCAAGGAAGCGGCCGCTTACCACTTTCTGTCCGGTTATACCGCGCAGGTC
>JAYSTS010000052.1:0-23498 GCA_043719475.1 Gammaproteobacteria bacterium
TGCGGCCGACCACCACTTCACCCGAGTTGATCCCCATGCGCGTGGAAAACCCCACGCCATGCTCACGGCGCACTTCGGTGGCGTAACGGGCGAGTTCGTCACGCAGGGACAGCGCCGCATAACACGCCCGTAGGGCGTGATCCTCGTGGGCGATCGGTGCCCCGAACAAGGCCATGATGCCGTCGCCGGTGTACTGGTTCACCGTGCCTTCGAAGCGGTGCACGCCCTCGGTGAGTATGGCGAAGAAGCGTTCGAGAATCTGGTGCCATTCTTCCGGGTCGAGTTGTTCGGCGAGTTCCATCGAGCCCTTCACGTCGGCGAACAGCACCGTCACCTGTTTACGTTCGCCTTCCAGCGCCGAGCGCGACTGAAGAATTCGGTCGGCGAGATGCTTCGGGGTGTAAGAGACTGGGGCGCGATCGGTCTGGACGGCCAGTCCAGTTGCTTGAACGGGTGTCTTTGATGCGCCGGCTGTCACTCCACCCGCGCCCGTCCACACAAGTACCACGCCTTCCCTGGTAGCTACCTGTTGGACGTCGACCAGTTCTTCAACTACTTCGTCAAGCGAGTCATCATCCAGATCAAACTGCTTGCGCAGCAGACGCTGTGAAACTCGGCCGTTCTCTTAGAGCAGCCGCCGAACTTCGCGAATGACGTCGAAGAGATTCATCGAAAATTCCTTGCGGCCGGTTCAATCATGGTTCAAGCCCACACTGCGTTCACGCAATTGCAATGGCTGCAAACGCCTAACGGATAGATCAAGGTGCCACGGCGCGATGCACACTCAACGCAGAACCTGCGGACAAAAAACACATCAAACGAATTTCGCGATAAACCCCCTGGTTCGACCTCCTGGATCAACAGCGACACCGGCGTCAAGAACGTTCAGTTCCTGCCACGCACGAAGAGCAGGGCATGGTCGATGGACTCAGTGGTCGAGAAGCTGCGTCCACGATTGCGCGCAGCTTCCACCGCTTCTGCGGTCAGAGACCGCCGGGCGAGTTCGACCTGCTCGCCAAGCTCCGATTCCTGCTCCTTCGTCCGTGGTGAGCCGATGGTATCGCGGAACGCCTCCGCGATGCCGAGCAGTTCAAACGTGGTGACTGCCGAACCGATCTGCGCCGCCAGTATGGCCATGTCCTCGAACAGGTAGGCCAGGGCCCACAGGTCGTCGTTGTTTCGATAAGTGTCCAGACTCGATGCGTAGCTCTGCTTCGCGAGCTGCTGATCGCCAAGTTCCCGAGCTGCGTTGGCCAGATTGTTTCGTGCGAGTGCCACCATCCAGGGATCGCCCACTTCCTGGCATAGCCGGATCGCCTCCTCGAAGCGTGGGCGCGCGTCGGCATACTTTTTCTCGAGCAGCGCGACCATCCCGATGTTGTTCTGGGAAACACCGATGCCCCACAAGTCACCTATCGATGTGCGAAGAGTCAACGCGCGCTCGTTCTCCTCCCGGGCGGCAGCGTAATCGCCGCTGTACTGCGCCACGATCGCGAGATTGGAATGCAGGCTGGCCAGCGCGGCGCGATCGTCCAACCGTTCACGTATGGCGAGGCTTGCAAGATAGGCCTCCCGCGCAGGCCCGAATTCTCCACGCTGGGCCGCAATCGTCCCGGTAACGTGCAACACAACACCGAGGCCTTCGTCATCGCCCAGTGCGCGGAAGGTTTGCGCTGCTGCATCGAGCCGACCACGCGCTTCGTCGTAACGTCCTTGTTTGCGCGCAATCTCGGCGAGCGCGGCTTCGCTGCGTGCTTCGACGGAGCGGTCGTTGAATTCCCCCCCAATCTGAAGGGCTTCCCCGGCGAATTTTTCGGCGCGAGACCAATCTCCGGTGAGCTCCAGCACCTTGCCCAGCCGGAGCAGCGTCTCTGCACGATCGGCTCCCGTTTCGATGGAGAGGAGGCGCTCCCCATAGTTGATTGCCGTGGCGTTGGCATAACGATGACCTGCCGAAATCGCTGCTCGCCGCAGGAACTCGCGCTTTTTGCCGAGATCATCGCCGTGCCAGTAATGATGCGCGAGCAGATCCAGATGCGGTTCGAGGTTATCAAGTCCGATTCGTTCGATGTGTTCACCAACCCGGCGATGCAGGTCTGCCCGGAACGCGAAGGGCATGCTGCCGTACGAGACTTCCTGGGTCACCGCATGGCGGAACAGGTAGCTCAGAGACTGATCCTGGTCCAGGCTGATGAGATCCAGCGTGCGAATTTCGTCGAGGCGTCGGACCACGGTGTCCAGTGTGCCGAGGTCTGGATAAACACCGGGCAGCATGGTTGCCTCAAAGACGCGGCCGATCACGCTCGCAACCTTGAGCGTGCGGCGCGGGTCTTCCGCCAATCCATCGATGCGAGACAAGACGAGGCTGTGCAGGCTTTCAGGCAACTGCAGGTTTTGCAGTGCCTTGTCATCCGTCGGCTGTATCCCCTGGCTCGCGATATAGTTCAGAAGTTCCTCGGCATAAAACGGATTGCCATCCGCGCGCTTGGTAACCAGCTCCGCCAGAGCTTCCGGAGGCTCTTCCAAACCGAACACCTGTCCGGACTTCGCCGCGATCAATGAGCGCATTGCCTCTGTGGTCAGCTCGCCGAGCGTGAGCTCTGAAAAATGGTTGAGACGGTCCAGGCCCAGTCCTCCACCAGACGCGGGAGCGGGTCTATAGGCAAGCAGGAACAACACCGGGTGTCTCGCAGTGGTGCGCGCCAGTGTCTGCAGGAGATCCCGCGACAATGCATCCAGCCAATGGCAGTCTTCCAGAACGATGACCAGCGGCTGCTGCTTTGCCCGGTCAAGCAGGCACGTGGCGAGCAGATCCTCGAGCGATGCTTTCCTGAGCTTGGCGTCAAAACGACTGGTGAGGTCATTGTCCGGAATGGATACGCCCAGCACTTCCGACAGCAATGGCGCACGGCGTTCCAGCGCGGGATCGATACGCCGCAGTGCGGCACTGGTCGCAGCGCTTTGCGTCACCGGGTTCCCGTCATCGCTGACATCGAGTAGACGTCGCCATATTTCGCGCCAGGGCAGGTAACTCGTGTTCGCTCCAAAAGCATGACACTCGCCGAATGCCACCAGGATTTCCCGACGCCGGGTGTTCTGGACGAACTCTGCCACCAGGCGAGACTTGCCAAGCCCTGCTTCCGCAGCAATTCCAACTACCTGCGGTCTGGATTCGAGGGTGTTCGCCAGCGCTTGCTCAAGGGCGCCCATCTCGTTCTGTCTGCCGAAGATGGGTAGTTCGAAACGGAGGCGACGCCCGGACATGCTCGCGAGCGAGGCGACGAGTTCGACTGCCTGGACACGCTGGGCCTTGCCTTTGAGTTGCAGCGGTTCCAGTTCACGCCAGACAAACCTCCGGTCGGCAGCCTTGTGCACCGACTCGGTGACGAGAATGTGGCCGGACTCCGCCGCAGACATGAGACGGGCAGCGGTATTGACGGCATCGCCGAGGCAGACAAAAGTGCGGCGCCGGTGGTGGCCGTAGGTGCCGCTGCGAAGAGATCCGTGCGCGATGCCGATCTGGAGGGAGCCGGCACCTTCGCCGTCCGCCTGGCCAATCAGATCCAGCGCTGCGGTCGCCGCACGAACCGCGTCATCCTCGTGCGCTACCGGCGAACCAAAAACACCATAGAGATATGCACCCTTGTCCCCAAGGGTGAGTTGCAGCACGTTGCCGCCGTATCGATCGAAGGTTTGCTGAACCCGTGTAACGAATGCGCCAAGTTTTTCGATCGCCCTTTCGTCGTGATCGAAGTCCAGACCGGAGAATCGTATGAAGACGGGATAGGCCGAACGCAACTCTGCAAGAAACTCTCCACGGCCGGTCGATATCCGTTCGTATACAACCGGGAGCAGCCATTGGCGGACCACGTCGGGGGCGAGGGGCGGCGATTCCGGAGAGGGGTGTTCGGGCACGTCCATGACAAGACGATCCACGAGTCCAAAGTTTCTACCGCTAGACGGGCTGGCAAACCGGTGGCACAGAACCACCCCGTCGTCGTGCAATCCGAGCGCAGACTCGTCGAGCAGCAGCTGCCCGGGCTGCGCCTGGTGCTCGGCTTCGGCGAGTTGATCGAGAAGGCTCCCTGCCAGTACGTCGATCAGCTGAATGGCTGGGTCGCCCACCACAGCCCGACGAATTTCACCCACCGCGACGGCCACTTTCAGCTCAAGCTGAACGGAAGTTCCTGCTGCAGTCACGATACGGCCTGTACTCGCGAGCGCGGACTGCATGGCAAGACCGCCGGCCACCGCACGACGGCCATCATCACCATCAATCCAGGCGGTGATTGCATCGCCTGAGAAGTAGACGACGTTTCCACCGTAGTGATCCAGCGCATCGATCATCGCGGCAAAGACCCGATCGAGATGCGCAGTGAGGACCTCTGCACCACGCTCGGAGCCGAACTCGCGCCGTAACGCTTCGGTTAGTGCCGTGAACCCGGAGATGTCGGCAAACAAGGCGCTGCCATGTGTTCGCTCCGGTAGTTGCAGACCATGCGCGATTGCATGGCGCCGGTCCCGGGCGATGTAGGCTTCCGGGTCATCCTTGCGGAGATCGCCGATCTTCGGCGACTCCTTTGCGGGCTCGAGAGAATGTTCCGTCATCGTCTTGTCTTCCTGACAGCATGGCCGGGTGCTGGTTTTACAAGGGGCATCCTGCCAGCAGCCGGAAGACGATGAAATCCCGAGCTGCCGATGCCCCGCCTGCCAACATGTCCATCGTTCAGTCCTGCCGGGCTTGCCCGGTGACCGTGCCTCGCTTGACGAGGATTCCGGGACCACTCTCCATGGCGTTGGCCTGCACGATTCCGGTTGTTTCGACCACCACGTCGCCGGCACCCGATTCCGAGACGTTGCCACCGACGCGGCCACTAATCAGCACGGAACCATCGCTGGCTTCCGTGACAATCCCTTTGACCACACCTGTAGCACCGACGATGACATCACCAGCATCGGACTCGAAGAGGTTCCCACCTGTCTCACCGTCCACTACGATGTCACCCGCACCCGTTTCCGTAATGTTGCCCCGCACGGTAGCCCCGCGAAGAACCACCACACCGCCAGCGCCGTATTGATCAATTTTCTGATCCACGCGCACGGCTCCAATGATCAGCGTGCCATCGACGATATCAATCTTGCCTTCGACAGGGGCGGTCAGATAACAGAATCCGGTCGGGGTGATCTTGCTCTTGATCAGAACTCTGGGGCAGGTGGTACTGCCGATGAGGTTCAGCGCAAGCGTCGGGCTGATCGCAGGCCCATACACCGGGTCGACGATCGCGTTGAGGACGTTTGGAATCACGCCAAGGAATCGGGCCGTGATGCTGTAACTGCCGGGCGGCAGAGCCAGCTCGCCGAGTTGCGCGACACCCTTGAAGTCGGTGATCGCAGCGACCGTGCGATTGGTTCCCACCGGCCCACCGGTAACCGTGAAGTACACCGTGCGCTGCTGCAGTGGTGTGCTGTCGCTACCTGCTGTCAAGGTCGCAGTGACCCCTGTCCTGATGCCATCAACACCCACAGTCTGAGTGCCAGGGGCCATGGTCAGCGTCGCCGACGTCTTCAGCACCTGGAAAGATTGTTCCGCCGAAGACGCGGCCAGTCCCGCCACCGGTTTGCCGGCGAAAGATGCCACCAGCAGATAACTGCCAGCAGGAAGCTTGACCGGCAACAGCAAGGATGCCTCTCCGGACGCGCCAGTCGTCGCTGTCCGCGTCGCACTACCCAGCGTGAATTGCACGGTTTCTCCATCAACCGGCGAACCGGAGGCACGCCGCAGCGTCGCAGACACCGCCACGGTGTCGCCACTCACAACAGATGATGGCGGGCCATCGAAGGCCAGCGTCGTTTCGGCCAGATTCCCTGGCTGCCCATCCGGGCCAACGTCGTTTATGGCTCCAACGATCTGGTAGTAGGCGCCATAGTTGTCATCCGTGTTGCACAGACCCACGCCATTACAGGCAACGAAGACAGCATCCAGCGTTGCGGTAGTGTTCGCCGCGCCGTTGAGACGGGCCTTCCACTCACGCGTGTCCTCGCCCTGCCTGGCATCGCCCTGCACGAGATCAAGTGGTTTCCACTCTCCCGCCGGGGTGACGCCATCGGAATAGGTGTAAACAACCCACACCGTCTGGATACCCGCTGCCGGGTCGCCCACGGCATTGACCAGGAACACGACGTCGTTGCCGTCCACCACTGCGCGCGCGCCGGTCAGCGTAGGCGGTGCAGACAGCGCTGGACGGTTGTTTGCGTACGTTTGTGTGTTGTTGCTGTAGAACAGACGAAAATCGAGCGTGTCAAAGCGCCGCCGGATGGCCTGTGCATCGCCGATGTTTTCAACCCGGTGCTGAACCGGTGTTACGTTCAGGCGGGTAACACCCGTGTCAGCAAGTGCGCCGTAGTAGTTGGGGATTCCCAGCCGCATCGGGTAGTACAGCAACGAAGAGAATTTGCTATGCGCCGCACGCAGCTCGGTTGTCGCCGCCCCGTCGACCGGAACGACCAGGTCCTCGCGCCACCTGCCGCCACGAAATCCGACGCCGCGCAAAGACTGATTGGCGACGGAAACGTTGATGGACGCCAGCGGCAGCACCGGTTCTGCGGGATTGATCGCAAGTCCGTCGAGGCCAGTAAGGTAGCCGGCAGCAAGGGTAGGGAACGGTTGCCCGCTTGCTGGTGGATTGGCCAGATCAGCAAAGTCGATGGTCTGCGCTTCCAAATCGTTCGAGAAATCGAGAACGAGATCGCCAGCGAGCAAACCAAGCGTGGCGCCCGGTGAGTCAAAAGAGACCGGTGCCGGGGAGACGGCGGACGTCTCCGTAGTGTCGACGAGTCGCTGACCGGGCATGTTGATCTTCAGCATGGGCAGGCCGAACAAGGTGCTGATGAGCAGCGACTTGCGATGCAACCCCTTGTTGTCGGAGGTCTGCTCCAGATACGTCTGTTTTGCCTTTACCAGCGCCTTGCCAACGGAAACCGCGCCAACACCGGTGCGGAGTTCCCGTGCGAATTCGAGATAGAGCCGCTCGCCGAACTCGATGAACTCAGTGTCGCCATACTGGTAACCCGTGCCGCCTATGAAGGTCGCGCCTTTGCGGGCGAACGCCTGGGCCCAGTCCAGGGGCAGCGCTACCCCTTGTTTGATTTCGCCATTGACCACGTTGTAGCCGGAATGGCAGCCGTTGGAAAACACCAGCGAATTCGCGAGATCGACGTTGGAGGCGATCAGTTCGGTCGACAGCATCGACGTCTTGAAGTCGGCCGCAAGGGCACTGAACGCGTTGAAGTGACCCGCCAGATAGATGATGTCTTCACCCTCTGTCAGAAAGACATTTCGCAGCGCATTGGCATTCCACGAACGTGGGTCGTCCGGCGAGATGTTGTTGTCAGCGATCAGGGCTTCATTACGGGCGCCTGAGGTACCAGCAACGAGTTCGGTCCGAATCGCTTGTGCAGCATCCTCGAGGAAGTCGTAGCCGGTCACGAGGGTCGACTGCGGAGTTGGCACAACACCGGCTGTGGTCGCGAGATACGCGTCGATCACGGTGATCATCTCATCCGGTGTCTCCACCAACCTACCGACGGCGAGATCCGGGACCGGAAACTGTCCATCGCCCAGCGACAGTACCGTGCTCGCGCCGTACTGATCCTGGCCCAGCACATAGTTCAGGCGCAACGCGGCCTGGGATTGCGTGGCGTCTGCCATCGGCGGATCGTAATTCTGCTCTGGTCCGAGCAAGGCTTGATCGGGGTAACGGAAAAACGGGATCTGACCGTCGCTGCCAGCGATGACAACGTAGGCCAGGTCGGGGTTCGTATTGCGATAGGAATCAATCACCTGCTTGATGGCCTCGGCGGTGAGATTTTCCGCATAGGGGCATGAACTGGCACCATCGGCCTGGGCGTGCAGGAACTGCACCGACGCAAGACTTCCCAGATCCACCACGACGCCTTTGACTTCCGGGCGCGCTGCCAGCGTATTCAGCTTCGACACCAGTCGTTGCTGTTCGGTCAACGGGAATCCATCCGTCAGCAACCGATTGGAATCATGGAGAATGATCGTCTGGTAGTTCCCGGGCACACCGCTGCCCGACAGCGAATCAAGCTCTGCTGCGCTGAGTGTTGTCACACCGCTGCACAGTCCGCCGTCGTAATCGACAGACAGCGCAAACGCCTGTTGATCGTCGAATGCGCCATTCTTGCCGGCTACCCGGATGTAGAAATCACCCGTGTTATCCCAGGTCAGTGCGCTCACGCGCTCGGTTCCATCGCCGGCCAGCGCCGAGACGGCAATGGCGCTGCGGCTCTGGGCGCTGGAGTAGTTCTCGGGACTGAATGCGAACGGACTGAAGGCGAATGGACTGAAGGCAAATGGGCTGAACGCAAAGGGACTGTAGGAAGAAGAACCCGCGGCGGAAGCGCTGTAGGCGAACGGACTGAACGCAAAGGGGCTGACGGCGTCTTCGGCATATACGGACGGTGAAAACGCAAACGGGCTGAATGCAAAGGGGCTGAACGCAAACGGCGAAATTTCTTCCGGGCTGAACGCGAAAGGGCTGATTTCGGTGGTGGCAAACACCGAGGGTGCAAACTCTGCGCCGAGTCGGTTCAGACCTTCCACATCAGTGGGGTCGTTCTCGTTCAGGCTCGCATAGGCCTTCGCAATGTCCTTGAAGACAACAACATCGTAGTCGGCCGCGAGGTTTGACAATTCGATGATGGCCTTGGAATTCGGTTGAACTGAAAACTTGTACCAGCGCGCACGTCCTGGTGCATCGATGAACCCAGCGGCCGCTCCCAATCCTCCGGCCACCGAAATCTGCTGAGCCCTGGTCCATGAATCATTGTCCGGCCCAGCGACGATACAGGCCGAAGTCGTACCGGTTGCGGCGCCATCCACGAGTCTGCCGGCAGCGTACTGCTGCAAGATTCCATTCACGTCATTGATGACGTAAGCATTGCCGGCGGCATCGAAAGTATTGAGCGAGTTGATCAGATTAACGGGATTGTCGATGACACCCAGGGCTGCCGGTGACTGCAGTTGGCCGGCAGTACAGACGTTGGCCGACAGTATCTGGATATCGGGCACGGTAGCGAGTGGTGTTCCGGTGACCTGCACAGTGACACGGGCCCCCGCTACAGTCGTCGCGGCCTGCAGGACCTGTGCTTGTCCAGGCACAGTCACCACAGGAGGACCGCCATAAGCCAACAATGCCGCGCAGCTTTCCGGAGCAGGGCCTGTAGTGGGCGTGTACTGCACGACTGAATTGTTCGCAACGGACGACGACGTGAAAAAAGTACCGAGGTTGAAGCCACTGTCGTGCAGAAATCCCACCGGACTCAAACCGTAAACGTTTCCGGATCCTACGATGGTCTCGATCAGATTGCCGGAAGCACCGTAGCGTCGAATGCCGACTCGGCTATGTGGCGGGGCGGCATCGGTACACGCACCGCCGATGTAGTAGAGCTGGAAATATTCAGTCGGACCCAGTGGGACCGGAGAATAGGTCGGATATAAAGGATCCTGAAGACCACTGAGCGTAAACAAGCTATTAGCAATCGGAAACGCTGGATTTCGCTGGCTGTCGTGAACGTTACCCGGGCCATATTGGATTGTAGCGATGTCGGCAACTGCACCGCCGCTGTTGAGCAACAAGACTGTAAGCAGCCAGAGCACGCCGGTGGTTCGCAAACCGGGCGTAACTGCTGTCTTTCCGTTGCTGAAATCGACGGTCGAGTGGGACCGCCTTGCATGGAGCCGGTCTGCGGTCCAGGACCTGGTCAAACTGATCCACCTGGACAAGGGTCCCTTCGCCATCGCTGTTCTCCTGCCAATTACTGCCATGTCTACTCGCTCCAATGAAGGTAACCCCGTCTCCGGAAAGGACCTCTCGATGAGACGCCATGAGAAGTCACAAGAGGACTTCCAAGGCAGCCGCTCCCAACCTCGATGCTGCTCTCGAAGGCTACCCGATTCTTGAACACGTTTAATCTAGCAGGTTGCCTAAATCAAGGGTGATTTGATTACTCCGGTCTTCACCGGTCGCAACGGGATGGGCTATCCGCCTGGTGCCGGCATCACCGTGAAATCTCCTGGCGCAAGCGGTCGGCGTGCGCGCGCGCACCGATGCGACCAACGACAACTTCTCCGGAATTGACACCCATACGGGTGGAAAAACCGATGCCGTGTTCGCGTTTGACTTCGGTAGTGTAGCGGGCGAGTTCGTCGCGCAACGATAGAGCCGCATAACACGCCCGCTGGGCAAGATCCTCATGGGCGATCGACGCGCCGAACAGCGCCATGATGCCGTCGTCGACGTACTGGTTGACGGTGCCTTCGAAGCGGTGCACTCCGTTGGTGAGGATGGCGAAGAAGCGTTCGAGGATCGAATGCCACTCCTCGGGATCGAGTTGCTCGGCAAGCTCCATCGAACCCTTCACGTCCGCGAACAGCACGGTGACTTGCGCGCGTTCACCTTCGAGGGCAGAGCGCGACTGCAGGATTTTGTCGGCGAGGTGCTTTGGGGTGTAGGCGCCAGGGGTTCGTCCGGGTTCGGCCGCAGGAGCCGCGCCGGAGACTTTCACTGCACCCATCGGGTGCGCGCATTGTGGGCAAAAACGGGCGCCCTCCGGCACGGTGCTGCCACACGCCGCGCACGCAATCGGTAGCGGCTCCGCACAGTGCATGCAGAAGCGCGCACTGGTCGGGCTGTCGCCGCGCATGCCGGGCAACGTGTCATTCGAGTCCCACCTGCTTCCTCAGTGCGATGAAGCGCGGATCAGAGCGCAGCGGATCGAGATCGGGATCGACTTTCCAGAGCATCACAAGGTACGAGCGCTGTTTTACCCCTTTGGCGAGTTCCTCGAGCGCTTCGTCGTGACGCCCGAGGCTGATGAGGATCAGAGCCAGGAAGGGCGGCGCGACGTAAATGTCCTGCCGCGCGCGCAGTTGCGCGAGCACCTTCTCCGCCTCCACCGTCTCGCCTGCGTCGGCGTAGATACGGCCGAGGATCGCCTCGACCTCCGCAATCTGCGGTCCCATCTCACGTGCCTTGCGCGCTGCGGCGATGGCCTCGGGGAACCGCTTCGCCTGGGCATAGGCGCGGGCCAGAGTCGCGTAAGCCAGCCAGTTGTCGCCGGTCACCGTCGTTGCGGTACGAAGTTGCATGATCGCCTCTTCATAACGACGGACCAGAAGAGGCTCTGACCCATCGAGCGTGCGACGGCGAAAGCGAGGGCGTCGAGTTTGTACGCGCGCTGTGTCGTGGCGATGCCTAAACGATGATCGGATTGGACACCAACGTCTTGGCACGCTACTACATTGAGGATGTGGCGGACGCAGAATCACAGAAGCAACGGGTGATCGCCCAGCGGTTGATCGAGTCGGGCCAGCCTTTGATGATTTGCAAAACGGTTGTCCTCGAGTTCGAGTGGGTCATGCGGGGCTACTACCGTTTCTCACAGCGTGAGGTGGCAACCGTGTTAAGGCATCTGCTCGGGCTGCTGCATGTCACCATCGAGGATCGGGAAGTGGTCGAGCGCGCGCTTTCAAGCTGCGACTCCGGAATCGACTTCGCAGATGCGTTGCACCACGCGAGTTACAAGTCTTGTGAGAGCGTCGCGACGTTTGACGATCGCAAATTCGCACGCAGAGCCAGGAAGCTTGGCATGACGCCAGCCGTAAAGATCTTGTCCTAAAGGAATAGCGCGCACAGAGCTGTAGCCACCAAATGCCAGACGCTGAGTCGTTCCAGACCCCCTGCTTCAGCAGCGCGGTGAAGCGTCGAGCGCAACAACCTGTTTTCGATCAGGTCCATCAACCAACCCTAAGGTCTGGTTTACCAAGTCTTGTTGTATGTCTATTGTCAGCCCATGGACATAGTCAACGTGAACGAGGCAAAGACCCATCTGTCGAAGCTCCTTGAGCGGGTGCGGGCGGGCGAAGAAATCTGTATCGCCAAAGGTGGCAAGCCGATTGCTCGATTGGTCCCCCTTGCTGCGCCCAGGCAGCGGCAGCCCGGCCTGTTGAAGGGGCAAGTCGAGGAAGCTTTTTTCGAGCCTCTGCCAATCGAAGAACTTCAGGCCTGGGAGCGTTAGTGGCCTATCTTTTAGATACTCATGCTCTTCTGTGGTGGCTGTTTGATGATCCAGAACTCTCTTTCAACGCACGTGGAGTCATCCTGGATCCGGGGAACGAAATTCTCGTATCCAGCATCTCGGCCCTGGAAATCGCGACGAAACACCGGCTCGGAAAACTCGATGCCGCAACCTCTCTATTACAGGACTTCACAGGGTGGATGGCTCAGGCAGGATTTGCGGAGTTATCCGTAAGCATCGTCCATACGCAGAAAGCAGGGAGTTGGCTGCAGCCTCATCGAAATCCGTTCGATAGAATTCTTGCGGCCCAGTCCTTACTGGAGGGCGCTCCTCTCATTTCCAGGGATGACGCGTTCGTGCAGTTTGGCGTCAACTTGTTGTGGTAGTTCGACAGCGTTCGCTACACGTTCTCGATGGCGTGCGATCAGTTCACTGACAAACTGGCCTCCGAGGTGTGTCTTGAGCGCCGTCGAGTCCGCGATGTCCGTGAAGACCAGCGTCAGGATGCGGGACACCTGTGCGTCGCTCACGATCCGAGCTCCCGCACCAACCGGTCGGCATGACCGATGGCTCCCATCACGCGATACATCGACTCCGCTTCGACCAGTCCGGGCCGCAACGCGGCGGTGTCCTTGCGCGCAGCGAGCCGAACCTCAGCTTCAAGCAGCCGTGGCAACAAGCCGTTACCACCCGTTGCAGCGACGATGGCGCGAGCCTGCGCAATGAGAGCGGCAACTTCCTGCATGGGTGCGCCACCTGTAACCAGCGCGTCTGCAACAAGCGCATCCACGAGTGCGGCGCGGCAGAGTGCCGACTGAAACCTGAAGCCACCCGCATCGGTATAGGTCACCGCATCCCGGGCACTCTGGATCGCTGCCTCCACATCCCCACGCGCCAGACACGCATCTACCAGAACCGGCACCATCATGCCGAGCCATTCAAGGCCGGTGCCCGCAGTTTCTGCGTCGTGAATCGCCTCACGAATGGAAGCTTCTGCGAGGTGAGCGTCGCCTTCCAAGAGCTGGATGATCGCCAGCGCGTGAATAGCCGTAGACAACACGTTCCTGTTACCAAGTGACTCCGCGAGTTCCAGCGCTTTGACGATGTTTGCTGGCAGGTCCGCCACCTGCGCATTCGAGAAACCGCCGGCGAGGTAGGCACACATGCCTGCGCCCGCAACAGCCAGGACGAAGTTGTCGTTGCGATCATGTTCAGCGGCCGCCTTGATCGCACGATCGGCGTGAATCCAGGCGAGGTTGAAATCGCCACGAGTGGCCAGGACGCGCGCCTGATAATTCTCCGCCCATATCCAGGGGCTCATCCTTGAGATTTCACGGCCGACGGCAGGGTCTGCGCCACTGCGCTCGATGATGTCGTTATTTGCCGCCATGCAATCGACCAGGTTGCCGAACAGCAGCAAGGACCATGAGTGAAGGATTCGCACGTACAGGTCTTCTGCGAGACTCACCCGGTCATCGAGCATGCCGAGTGCTTCTGTGGCGAGCTCGAGAACCGTCTCGCCCTGACCGCGTACACCACGACTCAATGCAAATCCAGCGAGTGGTACAGCCATTTCTTCAGGACGTCCCAACCGATGTGCAAGCGAACGCGTTTCATCCAGACAATCCTGCGCCTCCTCTTCGCTGAGGCCCAGCCGCCAGGCGCCACCCGCGAGGATCAGCTTGCAAGCCCGGAAACGAGCCTCGACAGAATCGACGTCGTCCAGCGAAGCACCAAGCGCACGCACCTTGTGCCAGTGTTTGAGACCCGCGACCGAATCGAAGGCATCGGTCCACTCTCCCGCACGGCTGTGCCAGCGGACCGCCTGCGTGAGATCCATCGCCGCCTCCCAGTGGTGTGCGAGCAACGCGGCCTGTTGATCGAGGTCTGCTGCATGCGCTTTTTCGATCACCTGCGCGACTTTCGCATGCAGGGACCTACGGCGTTCCTGCAGTTGGGATGAGAGCGCAACCTCCTGGGTCAGCGGATGTTTGAAGAGATACTCGGCGACAGGAAACAGCGACTGCTCGCGGATGAACTCGGCGTTTTTCAGCTTTTGCAATGCTTCCCGAAGCTCTGGCGGTTCGAAGCCCGACACCTGCGCGAGCGTGGGTTCATCAAACTCACGGCCGATGACCGCTGCAGTCTGCAATACCGCCTTTTCGCGCTCGGCGAGGCGATCAATGCGCGCCGCCAGCAACACATGCACTGTTCTTGGCACTTCGAGATGATGGAGTGGCGCGACAAGCGTGTACGCGCCTTTGTTACCCTTGAGCCTGCCGGTTTCGATCAGGTTCTGCACCACTTCTTCGGTGAAAAACGGATTGCCTCCGGTGCGGGTGTGAATGATCTCTGCCAGATCACGGGTGCTCTCGTGTTGACCGAGCAGTGCGTTCAGCATGTCGCGGATTGCATCAGCGCCAAGCGGCGTGAGCGCCATCTGCTGGTAGAACGATTTGCCCATCCAGTTTCCACTTTGGGGCGTTTGATACTCCGGACGGAAGTTCAGCAATACTAGCGAGCGCGTGCCGATCGACGCGTCGATCAAGGGTTCGAGGAAGGCATCGCTACCGCCATCGAACCAGTGCAGGTCTTCGAGCAGCGTCACCGTGACCTCTTTCTGCCCACGCGCCTGCACGACGCGCCTTACCAGATCGAACAACTGCCGCTGTCGCACGTCGGGATCGATGCGGGGAGCAGGATTCTCCGGATCAGCCACCCCCATGAAATCGAAGAGCAGCGGCAAGCTCTCACGCAGTCGTTCGTCCAGCAACAGAAGTCGTCCCGCGATCCGTTCCCGCGCGGTGGCATTGCTGTCCTGCTCGTTGATGCCGAAGAAAGCCCGGAACAGCCGCAGCATGGGCAGGAAGGGAATGGTCTTGCCGTGGGAGACGCCGCTGGTTTCATAGGTCATGAGGCCGGTTGCCCTGCACTGTTCGAGAAACTCGAAACACAGGCGACTCTTGCCAAGACCGGCTTCGCCGACGATGCCGATGACCTGAGCGTTGCCTTCACTCGCCCGCGCCAGCGCCGCTTGCAGGCGCTGCATTTCATCCCCACGGCCGACAAAACGCGAGAACCCGCGGCTGCGTGACGCGTCGAAGCGCGAGCGAAATTGACCGATGCCGAGGAGCTGATGGACATGTACCGGCTCTGCGGCACCTTTGAGGGTGAATTCGCCGAGGTCTTCGAGCGAGAAATAGCCGGAGATGAGCGACGCGGTTGCAGCGGTGACAAAGCAGGTGTTGGGTTCGGCGATGCTTTCCATGCGCTGCGCGAGTCCCACCGTATGCCCCTGCGCGGTGTAGTCCATGCGCAGGTCGTCGCCAATGCGGCCGACAATGACATCACCGGAGTTGAGGCCCATGCGGGTGGAGAAATCAAGACCGTGTGTCCGGCGAATCTCCTTTGCAAACTCCCGCAATGTCTCCCGCATGTGCAGCGCCGCGTAACAGGCCCGTTGGGCATGATCCTCGTGGGCGATGGGCGCGCCAAACAATGCCATGATGCCGTCACCGGTGTACTGGTTCACCGTGCCTTCGAAGCGGTGCACGCCTTCGGAGAGGATGGCGAAGAATCGCTCGAGGATCTGGTGCCACTCCTCGGGGTCGAGCTGTTCGGCGAGTTCCATCGAACCCTTCACGTCGGCGAACAGCACCGTCACCTGTTTGCGTTCGCCCTCGAGTGCAGAGCGCGACTGCAGGATTTTGTCAGCCAGGTGCTTGGGGGTGTAGACGCGTCGGGTCCGTTCGGGATCAAGTGCAGGAGGTGCGCCGGGTGCTTTCGCAGCCCCCATCGGGTTTGCGCATTGTGGACAGAAACGGGCGCCCGCTGGCACACCACTGCCACACGCCGAGCACGCAAATGGCAACGGCGCAGCGCAATGCATGCAGAAACGCGCACCTGGCGGGCTGTCACTGTCGCATGCAGCACAGCGGATCATTCGAGTCCCACCTGCTTCAGTAGTGCGATAAAGCGCGGATCGGCGCGCAGCGGGTCGAGGTCGGGATCAACCTTCCAACTCATCACGGAAAACGAGCGCTGCTCGACCGCTTTGGCAAGTTCGACGAGAGCTTCGTCGTAGCGTCCAAGGCCGATGAGGATCGTTGCGAGGTTGGGAGGCGCGACGTAAATGTCCTGTCTCTCGCGCAGGTGCGTGAGCACCTTGTCTGCCTCCGCCGTCTCACCAGCGTTCGCGTAGACTCGGCCAAGCGTTCCATAGGCTTCCGCATACTGCGGCCCCATTTGCACGGCCACGCGCGCTTCGGCAATGGCTTCGGGAAACCGCTTCTCCTGGGCATAGGCGCGGGCCAACAGCGCATGACCCCACCAGTTCTCTGGCGTCACTGTAGTCGCCGTGCGCAGTTGCGCAATCGCCTCCTGATAACGACGCGCCACAAGAAGGTTAAGACCCAAATTCGCTGTGACATTAGGCGCCAGGGCGTCGAGTTCGTACCCGCGTTTTGAGTTAGCGATGCCTTCATCGGTCCTGCCGATGCTGACCAGCACTATGCCGAACCATATCCTGGCCGTCACAAGCTCTGGCTGCATCGCGAGTGCGGTGTTGAACTCCCGAAGCGTTGCGTCGATGTCATGGTCGTACCAGAAGTGAACCATGCCGAGCCACGCATGGGCTTCCGCCAGTGTGGGATCGAGCGCGAGTGCCTTGCGGGCTGCTTCACGTGCCCGTGGCAATGCTTCAAACGCGGGAACCGCCCAGTCACACGCCCAGACGTAGTACTCGGCGAGACCCAGGTAGGCGAGCGCGTAGGTCGGGTCCAGCGCGATGGCTTGCTCCAGATAACCCCTGGCTGCGGCCCAGTCGTTCAGTGTCGAGGTGGCATACCGGGATTTCAGATAGAGCTGATACGCCTCGATGTTGTCCGTGGGTTTCTGCGCGAGCGTCCTATGTTCTCCGGCGCCCAAGGTCACGCGCATCGACTTCACCACGGTTTCCGCCACCTCGCTGCGCACCGCGAACACATCCTTCAACTCGCGATCGTAGGCCTCGGACCAGAGGTGGTAGCCATCTTCCACATTGATCAGCTGCGCGGTGATGCGCACGCGGTCTCCGGCCTTGGCGACACTGCCTTCAAGTACCGTTCCCACCTGCAGCTGCGCGCCAATTTCCTTGATGTCCTCGTTCCTTCCCTTGAACGTGAACGACGAGGTGCGTGACGCGACCTTGAGGCCCGATACCTTCGACAGCGCCGTGATCAGGTCTTCGGTAATGCCGTCGCTGAAGTACTCGTTCTCCGCATCCGAGCTCATGTTGACAAACGGCAGGACGGCGATGGACTTCCGTTCCTCCGCAGCAACAGTCGGCGATGAGCCAGGCACCCGCCAGTTCGTCCGCCACATCCCTCCGGCAATCGCGATGCCAATGGTCAGAGCCAGAGCCACCAGCCCCAATCGCCTTCCGCCAGTTGCGGCTGCGGACGCCGCTGGTGATGCACTACTTGCCTTGTCATTCGCGACTGGATCTGCAAACGTCGCCACACCTTCGAGTCCGGCCTCGGCAATCTCGAGGGGTTTGTCGAAACCTTTCAACGAATAAGCCCCATGACTGCGCCACGCGATCGGCCGACTGTACCCGCTCGTCTCGAGCCGGGAGCGGACACTGTCCGCCACCGTAGCCGACATCAGAATCTGGCCGGGTCGCGACAGCCCGCAGATACGCGCCGTCAGGTCGACCGCGAGCCCCTCGACACGCGGATGCGCGACGTCACCATCGGGGTTGCGTCCTTCGCTCACCTCACCCATGTGGATGCCGGTGCGCACTCCGGGAAGATCCGGCTGATCACCATGCGCCTGTTGCAGGCGCAGCGCGAAAGCAACCGCCGCACTCGGTGTTTCAAAGGTCAGGAAACAACCGTCACCGGCCCAGTCGATGACACGGCCGGCTGAACCCGTCGCAATCTCGCTAACGAGCGCACGATGGCGCGAGATCAACGCGCCGACCCGCTGGTCTCCGAGTTGTGTCTTGAGCGCCGTCGAGTCCGCGAGATCGGTGAAGACCAGCGTCAGGATGCGCGAGGTTGAGTGGTCACCCATGTTTCGAGTTCACGTGCGTTGGCCGTGAAATCCGCCACCAAACGCGACCTCGGTGTTTCGTTATGTGGCTACGTCGTTTCGTGGAGGTGTCCCCTGTGGTTTATCGAGCGCAAGTCAAGGATTGTCCCGCACGGAAGCACCTGAGGCGCTCTTTCTTGCTGCACGGTCGAGCGCGCGTTCGGCCCACTTGTTGAGGCTGGACCCACTTCGTGAGGCGGCCTTGAGCGCCGCTGCGTGTACTTCAGGCGCGATTCGGAGCATGACTTTTCCGCTTGCCGGTTTCTCCGGAATCGATCCCAGTGTTTTGGATGCGGCCAGGTAACCTTCTATCACCACGTGAAAGTTCGATTCGAACTCCAGTATTGACTCGCCATGAAATGAAATGATGTCGTCGATCTCCAGAACTCGACCCACAATGATCTTGTCATCGGGGTTGAAGGTCATGCTCGCGGTGTAGCCCTTGTCGGTCATGAGGTTCTTCATGGTTTGATACCAACTTTCTCAAGGAATTCCCGAACCGACAGAACGCGGTAGCGCAATGCTTCTTTGCCAGGGTGTGGTCGATGGAGCTTCGACTTCCGGCCGACGATAGCACGCTGAACGGAATCGGTAATCACTCCAGCGAGACTTCACGCGGTTGGAGCGACGACTTCTCGAGGTATGACCTATATCGCATGTCACTCATGCTTCGAGTTCCCTCGCCAACCGATCCGCTGGATCAGGCGTACCCATCGCCCGATACATCGCCTCGGCTTCGTGCAGCCCAGGAGTGAGCAGCGACGGATCGGTCCGGGATAACAATCGCACCTCCGCTTCACGCAGGCGCGGCAGCAGTGAGTTGCCACCGCTGCGTGCGACGAGTTCGCGTGCTTCGGCGATGACCGATTGCACCTCTTCCGCCGGTGCGTTCGCCTGCACCAGCGCGTCGATCAACGCTGCACGTGCCATTGCGGCCTGGAACCACAGGCCACCCGCGTCGGCAAACGCAATGCCCTCGCGCGCTTTGGCAATCGCTGCATCGGTGTCACCTCGCGCAAGGCATGAATCGGCGAAAACTGAAAGAAATAAACATTGCCAGTCGAGTGCCGTTCCGGTCTGACGAGCAAGCAGAAGTGTTTCGTCCAGGAGCGACTCGGCTGCGACATAGTCGCCGCTGAAGTAATGGGCGACTCCAAGGTACATCGGTGCCAAGAGCCGCACGTAACCGGTACCTACCGATCCGGCCAATTCGACGCTCTCGACACACGCGGCGCGCAGATCCGCGACGGGGTTTCCTGACATTCCACGGGCGAGGTATGCCTCCATTCCAAGGTTAACCAACGCCCAAATCAGGTTCTCCTGCGCGTTGTGTTCGCGGGCAAGGCGAATCGCGCGTTCCGCATGAATCCAGCATTCGTCGAATCGGCCCGCTTGCGCCAGCGACGACGCTTTCAATGTGTGCGCCCATATAAGCGGACTGTAGCCGGTCAGTCCACGCCCGTCGTCGGGGTCATCACCGCATTGATCGATGATTCGCTGGAATCCTTCGATCGCGAGCGACAGACGCCCGCCAACGTAAAGCCAGTAGATTCGGGCCGTATCGATAGCCATAGCTTCGTCGGCCGTCATGGCGTAGTCGCTCAGGTCCTGAGGGGTGGGCGAAAGTTCCAGCGCTCTGTCGGCATCGCCCAGCATGCCGTAGTGGCTGGCAACGCCGCTGAGTGCCAGTGCCACCGCTGTGCGGTCACCGAGCTCGTTGGCGAGCAGTCGGGTCTCGTCGAGACACCGGTTCATATCCTCTTCGCTCATGCCCATGCGCCATGTGCCAGCCGCCAGGATCGTGCCGCACGCACGCAGGCGCGACGCCTTCGATAGCGGATCAGTGAGTGATGCACCGAGCTCGCGCACCTTGTGCCAGTGCCTGAGACCCTCAACCGGATCGTTGGTGCTGGTCCACTCGGCCGCGCGCCGATGCCAGAGCACGGCCTGGATGAGATTACCGGACTGTTCCCAGTGATGCGCCAGTAACGCCGCTTGTTCGTCGAGGTCGTCAGCGTGACCGGCTTCGATCACCCGCGCCACCGCAGCGTGCAGCCGGCGGCGCTTCTCCTGCAGCTGCGAATTGAGCGCCACCTCCTGCGTCAGTGGATGTTTGAAGATGTACTCGGTTACGGGATACAGACTTTGCTCGTAGACGAACTCGGTGTCTTTCAAGGTCTGCAGAGCTTCCCGCAAAGTAGATGCCTCCTCCGCTACAACTGCCGCAAGGGTGGGCTCATCGAATTCGCGGCCGATCACCGCCGCGGTCTGCAGCACGTTTTTCTCGCGTTCCGGCAGTCGATCGATACGTGCCGCGAGCAGTGCGTGCACGGTGGCGGGTACGTCGATTTTGTCCACCGGCGTCACCAGTCTGAAATTGCCTTTCGCGCCCTCGAGTTTTTTGGTCTCGATCAGGTTCTGCACGATTTCTTCAGTAAAGAACGGATTACCCGCGGTGCGCGCGTGAATCACGTCGGCGAGGCCCGTGGTGCTCGGGTGATTGCCAAGCGAGGCACCGAGCAGTTCACGAATCGCTTCAGCGCCGAGGGGTGCCAGCGGCAGTTGGTGATAGAACGACTTGCCCATCCATTTTGGACTCTGGGGCGCCTGGTACTCCGGACGAAAGTTCAGGATCACCACAGAGCGCGTACCGACGGTGGCCTCGATCAGTGGTTCAAGGAACGCCGCGCTGCCGCCGTCAAACCAGTGCAGGTCTTCGAGCAACATCACCGAGGTCTCGCGCTGGCCACGCGCCTGAATGACGCGGCGCACCATGTCGAACAACTGTCGTTGCCGTGCGTCAGGGGCGATGTTCGGCGCGGGGTTGTCTGCATCGGGTACGCCCATGAAATCGAACAGCAGCGGCAACGAGTCACGCAGTTTTTCGTCCAGCAACAACAGGCGGCCCGCAATGCGCTCGCGGGCGGTGGCGTTGCTGTCCTGGTCGCTGATCCCGAAGAAGGCGCGAAACAGTCGGAGTATCGGCAGGAACGGAATGGTCTTGCCGTGGGATACACCTGTGGTTTCGTAAGCCATGAGGCCACGCGCGCGGCAGCGCTCGAGGAACTCGAAACAGAGGCGGCTCTTGCCAAGTCCGGCCTCGCCAACGATACCAATCACCTGAGCGTTACCTTCGCGGGCACGTGCCAGTGCGGCTTCCAGCAACTGCATCTCGTCGCCACGACCGACGAAGCGCGAAAAGCCACGGCTGCGCGACACTTCGAGCCGGGTACGCAGCAGGCCCACGCCCTGCAGTTCATGCACGTGCAGCGCACCTTGCGCGCCTTTGATCTGCATTTCGCCGAGGTCGGTGAGCGCGAAGTAACCGTCGACCAGGGTGGCGGTATGCGCCGTCAGGTAGATCTTGCCGGGCTCGGCGATCTGCTCCATCCGTGCCGCGAGTCCTACTGTCTGCCCCTGCGCTGTGTAGTCCATGCGCAGGTCATCACCGATCCTGCCCACAATCACTTCACCAGAATTGAGGCCGATTCGTGTGGAAAAGTTGAATCCGCGCTGCAAACGCAATTCGTTGGCGTAACCGCGCAAGCTCTCCTGCAGATGCAGCGCCGCATAACACGCCCGTCGGGCATGATCCTCATGCGCAATCGGCGCGCCGAACAGCGCCATGATGCCATCGCCGGTGTACTGGTTCACCGTGCCTTCGAAGCGGTGCACGCCTTCCGTCAGGATCGCGAAGAAGCGTTCGAGGATGCGGTGCCATTCCTCGGGATCGAGTTGTTCGGCGAGCTCCATCGAGCCCTTCACGTCGGCGAACAGTACCGTCACCTGCTTGCGTTCGCCTTCGAGGGCAGAGCGCGACTGCAGGATCTTGTCGGCAAGGTGCTTCGGGGTGTAGGTGGTTGGTACCCGTTCGATGGGTTGGCGCGCCTTTGCCGCCGGCTGCAACGCAGCGCCACATTCACCGCAGAATCCTTCACCGATTTCATTCGGCGCTGCACACGCCGCGCAGATCAGCGCGAGGCGAACACCACAAGCAGAGCAGAACTTGCGCCCCTCCCGGTTTTCCGTATTGCAAGCCGCACATTTCATTGAGGAGTTGCTCTGTTAGTGATTTAAACGTGAGAAAGTCTGATTAGTCAGAACTGCCTTATGACCTCAGCGCCAGCACCGCTCTCCCGCGTGTAGAGATGTTATACAAAGCGCAGGACACCGGCCTTGCGGGCGGCTTTGTTCAGATCTGCGTCGAGCGTGGCGAGCGGCAGGCCACGACGGAGTGCAAGCTCGAGATAGGCGGCATCGTACGACGACAGTCGATAGCGGCGCGCCAGCTGCAAGGTGTCGCCCAGCGCCGTCGTGAAAGTTGCGTGATCGGCACTGATGGGTGCAGTCGACAGCATCTCCAGAAAGGCTTCACTTTGCGCTTCGGTAATCAGCTGTCTCGATTCCGCTTTGACGAGAACATTCGTAACTTCGGACGCCCAAATCACCGGCACTTCTGCGAGCGCGCCACTTACCTTCAACGCATCGAGTACACGTTGCGCATAGTTTTGATCGCTCTGTTTTGCATCGCCAAGCAGCCAAAGCATCGTCACCGATGCATCGAGCACGAAGCTCATTGACGTCCTTCATCCATCAGCTTCCGCACGGTACCGCTTCGTTGCACTTTCACCGGATTCGCCAGAAGGAAGCTCTGGAATTTGTCGATTGCGGTCTTTGCGTCGCCGGATTGTGCAGTTTCGCTGGGAATCAGATCAGCAATGGCCTTACCACGATTTGTGATCGTGAACCGCTGGCCGGCCTTGACCAGGCGCAAGAGTTCCGGGAGGCGAGTCTTTGCATTGTAAGCACCGATTTCGGTTTTCATTTTCCAGCGTCCCGTGGAGTCAGACTAGTCTATTGGCTGGTCTGCTGGGGAACAACCTGAAATTCGCCATGTCGTGAGTGGGTGGAACGCAGCACGTCGAGTTCCATGGAACCCCTTGCATCGGCGAACAGCACTGTCACCTGTTTTCTTTCGCCTTCCAGCGTCGCGCGCGATCGGACGCGATACGCGGCCATTCTCTTCGAGCAGGCGACTTACATCGCGGACGATGTCGAAGAGGTTCATGGGGTCGAGACTCCGAGCTGTTCCGAGATGCGCTTTGCCTGAAGAGGTGCGCCGATCTCACCGAACAGGGCCTGTGCCTGTTGCAGCAAACGCAGGGACTCACCAGCAGACCCAAGGACGCCAACGACCTCCGCGCGCCATTCTTCCAGCGTGAGGCTGGGAAGCTGATCATCCTGGACGAGATCCATCGTGCGCCAGAACTGTTCCAGCCCATGCGTGGCTTCATTGACCGGGAGCGCAGAAAAGGTCGCCGAACCGG
>JAYSTS010000053.1:0-7682 GCA_043719475.1 Gammaproteobacteria bacterium
ACGCGCCCAGCACCATGATCAAACCAACAATTGTGTTCATGCCGCCGTGACTTTCCCGAACCTGCGTTACAGGGAAAGACTAGCTGCGGTTCAGGGAATCGCCACCAACAGGGTTGTTGTGGAGTTACTGTTAATGATTCGCGGGCAGAGCCTGCGACTTAGCGGCTCTGTTGGTCTGCTGCATGATGTAATCAGTCCAGGCGATGCCGATCGCGGACAGGATGAAAATGCTGTGGATGATGGTTTGCCACATCACCCCCTCGGCGGAGTACTTCGAGCCTTCCAGGCCGATGTTGCCGGCTTCAATGAATGTCTTCAGCAGGTGAATCGACGAGATGCCGATGATGGCCATGGCGAGTTTGACCTTCAGTACAGACGCATTCACATGGCTGAGCCATTCCGGCTGGTCCGGATGGCCCTGCAGGTTGAGCCGCGAGACAAACGTCTCATAACCACCGACGATGACCATGACCAGCAGGTTGGAGATCATCACCACGTCGATCAGCCCGAGCACGATCAGCATGATGTCCTGCTCACCCAGCTCGACGGCACCTGTAATCAGATGCCACAGCTCTCTGACAAACAGAATCACATAGACGCCCTGCGCAACAATCAACCCGAGATACAGCGGTAGCTGTAACCAGCGGGAGCTGAAAATCAGAGTTGCCAGTGGTCCCCGGACCGGATCGGCGAGCTGAGTTGGCGGTTGTGACATGGATACATCTGTCTGATTGAGGAAAGATCAGAAGATATAGCCCCGCCCTTCACGACTCAAGCCTGTTGGTCCGCGCCCGTCGAGCATCCCTATCCGGAAACTGCGCGTTGGCGCTCGGAACTGCCGTTGTTGTGTGATGACCCACCGAGGCATGCACAGTTGCGCAAACTGCTCGATCGTGCATTCACCGTACGCAGGCTTCGCGACCTGGAATGAGAAGTGTATGTGCTTGCACGCGATCTGGTCGATGCGACGCCCGACTCACGTCAACGCGACATTGCGCAGATGGTCATGGTTTTCCAGTTTCTCATCGGCGAACGACGTTCGAATCCAGGACCGGATCTCGTGAGCGGTTGTGAATACCGAAGTTGATGGCACGCAGCTTGCTGATCAGTTCATTGTCGGCTTCAACATGCTGCTGCTCATCTTCGGTAATGAACGGGTCGGGTCATTCCTACTGCGTGGCTTTCATCATCTGTGGCCTGAGTGGCCTGAGCTTCGTGGGTGATGGCAGACCGATGGCTTCAAAGTCACCCGAATATCGCAGATGATCGTCATGAACAGACTTGGTGAGTGCTTATGCGAATAGCGATTTACGGCGTTGGTGGTGTTGGTGGCTACTACGGTGGGCGTCTGGCTGAGGCCGGGCATGATGTGGTTTTTATCGCGCGGGGCGAACATCTGGCGGCGATGCAGCGTGATGGCCTGAGGGTCTTCAGCCCGGCGGGTGATTTTGTCATCAAGCCAGTGACCGCTACCAACAACCCGGGTGATGCCGGACTTGTTGATGTCGTGATTGTCGCCGTGAAAGCCTGGCAGCTGCAGGGTGCTGCCGAAGCCATCAAGCCGATGATAGGGACGAACACTCTCGTGCTGCCCTTGCAGAACGGAGTAGATGCAACGACGGTGTTGGCCAGCGTGCTTGGTGATGATCATGTGCTGGGTGGCTCCTGTGGCATTTCTGCCTACATCGAGGGTCCGGGTTGTATCCGTCATGCAGCGGTTGCACCCTACGTTCAGTTCGGCTTTGTTGGCCGCACGTCTCACCACAACATGCGTGACAAGATTGAAGTTCTCCGCGCGGCGTTTGCGCAGGCCAAGGGTGTGACCGCAGAAATTCCGGAGGACATGCTCGCCGCGCTGTGGCAGAAGTTTCTGGGTGTTGCGCCCACTGGCGCAGTTGGCGCAATCACCAGGGCGCCGATGGGCGTCATGCGTGCAGATGCCGCGACCAGAAATCTCGTTGAATCCGCGAAGCGGGAAATCTGGTTCGTGGGCCGAGCACTCGGGGTGAAGTGGGCGCCTGATGCGATCAGCCGTGTCACGGCTGTGCATGATGCGGTGCCTTTTGGGACAACGGCCTCGATGCAGCGAGACATCATGGAAGGTCGGCCTTCCGAGCTGGATGCGCAGATTGGTGTCATCGTGCGGCTGGGAGAGTCGCTTGGCGTGGCGACTCCGGTGAATCGATTCATCCTCGATTGCCTCATGCCGCAAGAACGAAAAGCCCGAGGGGAAATATCGTTCTGAAGCCGTGCTGATCAACCTCGAGTTTGTTTTCGACCTCTTTTTTTATTGAGGCTTCGTATCGTCAATGGATCACTCGGTCCATGAGATCAAGCCGAGAGTGTTGGTCGCCAGAATCAACACGCCAAAAGCAATTCGGTACCAGGCGAATGGTTTGAAATCGTGCGTAGAAACATAGGTGATCAACCAGCGCACACAGATCCAGGCCGAGACAAACGAGAGCAGCAGGCCGACTCCAAACAATGGGATGTCAGCTGCCGACAGCAGATCACGTTCTTTGTAGAGGCTGTAAGCGCCGGCTCCCATCAACGTCGGGATGCCAAGGAAAAAGCTGAACTCGGTCGCGGCCTTGCGTGACAAACCCATGACCATGCCACCGATGATGCTGGCGCCAGACCTGCTTGTGCCAGGCACCAGGGCCAGGCACTGGAGCAATCCCACCTTGAGGGCGTCCATGGGGCTCATGTCATCAACCTCCACCACCCGCGCGGCAGCGGCGGTGAGTTGCCACCGTTCGACCCAGAGGATGATGAAGCCACCAAGGATGAATGTTGAGGCGACCACGGTTGGTGTGAACAGGTGAGCCTTGATGGCGGCGCCAAGCGCCATGCCCAGAACCACTGCGGGCGCAAAGCCGATGGTGACATTAAGGGCGAAACGTTGTGCGCGAGGTTCGCTGCCCAGGCCCACCAAGGTACTGAACAGACGTTGCCAGTAGATCAGCACGATGGCAAAGATGGCGCCGGTCTGAATGGCGATGTCGAACACCTTTGCCTTGTCCATGCCCACGGATTCATTAAACTCAAGCAACGATCCGGCCAGGATCAGATGGCCCGTGCTTGAAATTGGCAGGAATTCGGTCAAGCCCTCGACCACGCCCATCAAGGCTGCCTTAAGAAGTAACAGGATGTCCATTCCACACTCATCGTCGAGACTAGCGGTCGCGCATCTTAACCAATCGATCGACGCTGTACTGTGCGCTGGTAACGAGTCAGTCTTTGCCGAGCACAGCGCTGACAACCTCAGCCAATGGCCCGACTGCCGGTTCTCTCACGATTGACCGATCTCCCTCATGCTCACCATCAATGACCTTGATGGATAGATTGCTCGCCAACAACTTCCATAGTTCAGCGTGTTGGTGTCGCGGGCCTCGCGAGGCCAGCAAAAACGTTGTGGAAAATTGGGCTGGGCGACTTTCGATGTCACGGTAGAAACCTGCCTGGATGGTCAGGTTGTACCGGCCGAGCGCTGCGGCTTCCATGATCTGATCACTACGGATCGCGGCGTCGAGTTGTTCTGCAAGCTTGAGATGCTCGTTTTTATTGGCATTGTGGAGCCTTTCCCGCAGACGAGCGAGAAGTCCGCGTCTGGGTTTCTTGAACAACGCTCGGGCTGCTTTGCTTGCGACGTGGCTGTCTATGAGGAAAATTTCGCCAATGTTGACTCCGTGTGCGCTAAGACGTTGTGCAACTTCCCAGGCGAAGATACCGCCGAGGGAATAGCCCATCAGATGGACGGGTCTTTGTTCGTTGTGTTGTTTCCTGTAATCGGTGATATGCCGTACATGTTCTTCCAGCAAGTCAATCATCGTCGCCGGAGGGTGTGCATGCCCATCGGTACCGGATGAACGCAGTACGATGACGGGCTGGTTATCGGGCAAACGGCGCGACAAGGGGTAGAACTCCACACCGATCCCGCCTGCTCCCGGAATGCAGAAGAGCGGCGCTCGCGAGCCGGTTTTCATCTCGACCACAAGCGATGCAGGCGCTGCGCGATCACTTTCGAGGAAACGCGCCAGGCCACCAATGGTTGGATACTGGATGACTTGAGTGGCTTCGAGCGCCTTGCCAAAGCGTCGTTCGATGGTGGCCAGCAGTTCGATCAGCATGAGTGAATCGCCACCCAGCGCAAAAAAGTCGTCATCGATCCCAACACGCGGCATGCGAAGGACTTCTTCGAAGGTCAGGCGCAGATCCCACAGCGTAAGCATCGGGAGCCGGTCGGAGATGTTCAGGTGCTGGACGAGGTTGGCATCAGGCAACCGCGCGGGATCGATCTTGCCATTCGGACTGCGTGGAAATTCATCGAGGGTTTGCAGCCACTTTGGCACCTTGTACTCAGGGAGGGTGCGCAACAACTCGGCGCGCACGCGGATTGGATCCAGTACTGCGTTGCTTGTTTCCGGAATGAGCCAGGCGCAGAGCGTGGTGGTGGTGTTCAACTCGACGGGGACGACCAGTGCGTCCTTGATGCCGTTGAGTTTACGCAGCGCCATCTCGATCTCGGCCGGTTCGACGCGATGACCTCGGATCTGAACCTGACGGTCGATGCGTCCCAGGAATTCCAGGTCGCCGTCCTTGCGCCAGCGAACCAGGTCGCCAGTCTTGTACCAGCGTGTGCTCGTGGTACCCGTGCGCGCGCCTGAGTTCTCATCACCTTCGTGTAATTGTTCGACAAAACGGTCATGAGTGAGCTCGGGTTGATTGAAGTACCCGTTCGCCACCTGCGGGCCACCGATCCAGAGTTCACCGGGAACACCGAACGGTGTGTAGTTTCCCCACGCATCACACACCTTGAAGCTGCAGGTCGGAAGCGGACGACCAACCGGGATGCGCGCAGCGTGGTCGGGTGTGACCTCGAGGATGCTGGCCCAGATGGTGGTCTCGGTAGGGCCGTAGGCGTTGATGAGGCGGGTTGTCTGTGGGGTGCCTTGTTGTGAGATGAAGCGCATGGCCTTATCGGCGGCAAGTGCTTCACCGCCGACGATCCAGCGTTTGACGTGTGGCGGCAGACGCAGATCGCAGAGCGCATGAAAGTACGCAGTAGGCGTGCACAATGTGGAGACACGATGACGTTCCAGCTGCTCGACCAACTTTGGCCCGGAGACTGGTTGACCCTGATCGCTGATGACACAACTACCATCAAGCCAGAGCGCCGGCATCGGGGTCAGGTTCACGCAGTGGCATTGGCGTAACGGACCGCAGCGAGTTGGCTTCGAGGGCAATAATGGAATGGCCTGCGCTGGCGAGCTCAGCTGCGCGTTCGGGTGAAACCAGTATGACGGAGCTGCCAAGTTCGGATGCGAGTGCAATCACCTGGGCTGCCGGCGTATCGGCATGGACCGGAACATAGACAGCCCCGGTAGACATCATGGCAATCCATGCCGCTGCGAGTTCATTGCTCGATGGGGTCCAGGCTATGACTCGATCGCCAGGCTTGACGCCGGCGCAAATCATCAAGCCAGCCCACAGTCTGGCTTGATGATGCAACTGCGTGTGGGTCAGCGCGGAGTCACCGTGGCGGATGGCTACTGTTGGAAGATCGTCGATTGCGCGGCACGACCATGGAATGAGCCAGTTCACGGCGGTATTGCACGGGTCTATCTGGTTCGATGAAAACGCGACTGTCGCTTGTTGATCGAAAAATGCGGCTGACACTGGATCAACGAACGATATCGACCGCAAGGTCTGGAATGGGTTTTGTGCAAGATTGTTCAACGCTTCGGCGTAGCCGCTAGCAACACGCTCCCGTTCGGTCAAATCAAGGATCCGCGGATGCAATCCGAGGATGAATCGCATCACGCCGGGTTCATCGGTGCTGTTCATTTGCAGAGCGGACACGAATTCCGGAGCCGATGATTGACGTTGTAACTCGATTCGTTTGAGCGCCTGTTTAGGGTTTGAGTACTGCGCTTTCTGAAACGAAAAATTCTCGGACACTTGATAATGCGGCGCATGAATCGGGTTGGCTATCGAAGTTCCCCGACGATCCAGACTCTCTTTGGCGCGCAGATGAACCTGCTGAACGAGATCAACAAAGGTCATCTCAGGATCGAGATCCAGACGGACCGGGAGAATTTCGGATTTAAATCCGATCAGACGTGCTTCATTAGCCGTTCGGCCATGGAATGGCACCCCAACAACCTGTTCAAGCTGGCCCCCATGAGACCACGTCCACGTGGCGATGAAAGCCGTGAGAAAATTCGCGACGGTAACATCGATGGAACGATTCAGCAGCGCTGGAGACGCGCATTGTTCGAACAGTCGATCGACAACCGGTTTGGGAATGGCCTGGGGCACTCGAAAGCGAACATTGGAAGGTTGGTCGCGAGTAACACCGAAAATCGAAAATGGTGTTTGCTTCGCTTCGGACCACGCTTTCCAGTGGCTGGTTTCCGCGGTGAGGCGTTTTGCCCCTTCGTGTTCTCGTTCAGCGGCCATGTTCGCTTCGAACGAGGGAAATTCGAGCGGGGCAAGTGTTTCGTCACGCGCCAGGCGTTGCAGTGCGGATGCGATGGTGGCATACAGGATATCGTTCGATCGGCCATCAGAAACCAGGTGACTTGCGGTCAGCGCCCAAAGGGAGCGGCCATCATGTGTGGTTAACAGAGCCTGTCGATATAGAAGGTCGCCGGAGTGGAAAGTGGGCCAGCGCGGAAATGCCCAGGCGCAGATCGCTTCACCGTCAGAAGCGGCGGGGGCAAGTGTCGCTCTGTAAAGAGGTTGGAATTGCGTGCCAAAAACAAGTCGGGGGATGCCATCGGTTTCAACCAGCCTGGCACGGGCCGAATCGGCGGCGTGAGCGAAGTAGTTCCAGGCAGTTTCGAGATGCGGGACAAGTTCCGGCGGCAACTCGACGGCGCGAAAAACCAGTTGTACCGCCAGATCAGGATTGACCGACTGTTCCATCCAATACCGGAACTGACGTGCGGTCAGATTTGAAGCTTCGAATTTTTGTTGCAGGGACAGTTGTGCCCCACCTTGCGGTGATCGTGAACTGCGCGAACCTTCCATGCGACTAAGACCTGGTGACTGCTGACTACACACCTGTGCTGGGACACCCTTTCATATCCATGAAGGGCGGCTCGACACATTTTACAAAGTTACTTTGTTGACAATCCAGCCTTGTCGAAGAGGTTTTGATAAAAAAATCCAGCTGCCAGGAGCGCTGTCGGGTAACACCCATGAATGGCGGTGATGACCGGTTGTATGAACGCTGAGCACGACGCACACAATCAAGGCCGATCAGAACCGGGAATATCGCCAGCTCACCACGCGCCCCTCCCGATACGGCATCACACCATGGAATGGTCTGGGGTCTTCGTCGAACACCAGGGGGAGGAAATGTCGGTCACCTTCCCACATCGGTAGTGACATGATCTCCGGACGCGGTATCCACTCGAGATCACCTTCGACATTTCTAGCGGGCGGTGTCCCCTCGAAGGCTGTAATAAGAAAAATGAACCCTAACCAGTCCTCGCCGTTCTTGCCGAATCCTGGCCAGCTCACGGTGCCCCTCAGTTCCATGGCAGTGACCGTGATACCAGCTTCCTCCTGAATTTCACGGATCATTCCAGCGGCGATGTCTTCGTCGGCTTCCAGCTTGCCGCCAAGCCCGTTGTACTTGCCCAGATGTTCATCGTCGGCGCGTGCGTTTCGAT
>JAYSTS010000054.1:0-3315 GCA_043719475.1 Gammaproteobacteria bacterium
GGGCGGTACCAGCACATCGTGATACCAACTGCTGACCAGAGCGCCGACCACGCCCATGAGTACGGCGATGGTTATCAGACCGGTTTTTTCCCCCGTGGGTTGTATCCACGTGTGGCGGGCCGGATATTGGTACTCGATAACGCCCAGTGCCAGTTGTACGAAGACGAGGCACAGCAGGTACATCGCCGGCTCATCCTGATTGAAGTAAAACGCTGTGAGTACGGACACCAGGAGTACGGGTTGCAAGGCCCAGTAGATCAAGCGGGTGCCCGAACGAGGCGACTCATCAAGGCGATCGGTGCGAAAAGCAGGCGTACTCGACATGGTTGAAGTGGCGGAGAGGTGTGATGCGTCATAGCGTACGGATGATGGGTGTAATTTGCATCCTGGCCGCAGGAGAAGGGGTTACCGAAAACAACCCGGCACTGGCGCAGGCAGAGGCAATGCTCGATGCCTTCTATGCCTGGGATCGTGATGCGCTGGTTGCAACCGTTGAATCTTCGGTCGAAGCAGATCGACTGCTGTACTACCAGAGCTGGGCTGAGGCCGCGCATTACGCGATCACGCGGCGTCAGCCCTGCACTCGGCTTGAAGACGGTGAGATCGAATGCCGCGTCACCGTCACCGACGACTTTGGTCAGGCGCTGGGTTATGTCGCTACGGATACCTTCCGTCTAACACCGGGAGCTTCCCGCATCACCAGTGTCACCTTTGCCGGTGATGACCCACCGATCTTTGAAGAATTGTTCGCCTGGATTAGCCAAACACGGCCGGAAGTGATGACAGGCCCCTGCAAGGGTCTCTTCAATGGCGGCACGACCCCCGCCGACTGTGCACGAGCGGTCGCGGAGTCTGCGCGGTTGTTCATGAGGTCGCGAAAGACGTCAGCGGTGACACCCTGACCCGTTGTCTGTGCTCTCATTGAATTTGCGCGCGCAATTTATGTCGAAGATCATTGGTTGCTAGTGATGCACACCGCCATCAACAACAAATTCCTGGCCTGTGCAGTAGCCGGATTCGTCGCTGGCAAGGAATAGCGCCATCCAGGCGATATCGATGGGTTGCCCCATGCGCCGAAGTGAGACGATTTTCTCTGCCCGAGAACGTGTTGCTGGATCGTTGAATGCGCGCAAGTCGGCGGTCATCGGAGTTTCGATCAATCCGGGATGGATCGAATTTACCCGAATGCCGTGTTCACCCCACTCGAGCGCGCCAACCTTGGTGATGCCACGCACCGCCCACTTCGTGCTGCCGTACGCAGCGCGACCTTTCACACCTTCCATGCCGGCAACACTCGAGACGTTGATGATCGAACCACCTGTCCCAGTGGCGATCATCGCCCGTCCGACGGTACGCATGCCCAGGAAGACACCGGTCTGGTTAATGCTCACGACCCGTTCCCAATCCTCGAGTGTGGTCAGCTCGAAGCGTTTGTTGAGATCGACCCCCGCGTTGTTCACCAGCACGTCCACTCGACCATGTTGGGCGATAACAGCCGCGACGGTTTCTTCCCAGGCCGCTTCAGACCTTACATCAAGCCGTCGATACTGTGCTCGCGGGATTGCCGACGCGCACGCCATGCCTTGTTCGTCGAGCACGTCGGTGATGACGACTGTGGCGCCCTCATCGGCGAACAGCCGCGCTTCTTCCGCACCTTGTCCACGTGCGCCGCCGGTGATGATGGTTACCTTGCCTTCGAGTCTGCCCATGCTGTATTGCTCCTTGGATGCCTGTGGCCTGCCAGCCTAGATTTCGCCGAGCTTGACGCCGGTTGCTGGTAAATCCTACCGCGATCGCGTGCAGCCCGATCATCTCTTTTACACCGGTGCTGAACACCATCATCAAGCGCCGGTTCATGGAGCGGCGATGCCAAATGAGGCACTCAACTTCTCTTCGAGATAGTCATACACACGGCGGATGCGCGCACTTCGCCGCAGGTCTTCGTGGCTGCACAGCCAGATGTCCATGGCTGGAAACGTGATCTGTTCTGTCAGGACCCTTCGCAGGAGAGGGCGAGCCTGCGCAAGGGGTTCGAGTATTGGCCCAATCCCCATACCGACTTCGACGGCTGCCAGTCGTGCCAGTACGGAATCGGTTCGAAAACGGCTAAGCCTGAGTGAGTGTGCAAAGCTGCCCATTGGATTCGAGGTAGGTGTTGTTGTTTGATTCGCAGGAGGCTGCTTTTCGACGCCGATGATCAGGTGATCGGCAAGATCATCGACCGAGGCAGGCTCTCCGAAACGCGCCAGATACGAAACGTTTGCGAACAGACCCAGCCGAACCTGCCCGACGCGCTTCGCGATCACACCGTCTTGCTCAGGTCGAACAAAGCGAACGGCAATGTCGGCGTCTCGACGGATGAGATTCTCCGTGGTTTGCGATACCCGCAGCTCGATATCCAGTTCAGGCTCTTCTGCCAACAGAGCCGCCAGCCACAGCGGCAGGACATGTACGCCAAATGCTTCGCTGGTCGTCACTCGAACCGTGCCGGTTATACGCTCGGTTGCGCTGGCAAAGCTGTCCTCGACCCGCCGCACCAGTTCTTCCATGCCGCCGGCGACCTCGTAGAGTGATAATGCCCGGGCGGTCGGAACCAAACCGGTCGGACGACGATCAAACAGCGTCTCGCCCAGCAACCGTTCGAGTTCGCGCATATGGCGACTGACACTGGGCTGGGTGACTCCCAGGCGCTTTGCCGCACGGCTGAGAGAACCTGTTTCGACGACTGCGACGAATGAGCGCAGAAGATTCCAGTCGGTTAACGAAGATGGCGACATGCACACCGCTCCTTGAACGCTCCTTGAACGAGGGGACAACCCTATCATTCCTGTATAGGGTCTTTGCGAAAAGTGCTGTTCCTGGTCTGCTGCATTCCATGCAGCATGGTGTTCCATCAATCAATGAGGATTTTTGCGATGCGACTGCGATACCTGCCGACGTCGTCGATTCTGGTTCTAACGCTGCTGGCAGGCTGTGGTGGGCCGTTTTACTCCATTCCGGGTGGCGCGCTGGATGGCGAGGTTGTGACTTCAGTGCCAGGCGATTGGTCGTCGCTGCAGGACGGAGTGATGCATCTAGAGACTCGAATCGACGATCCGTATTCGGTCGAGATCAACTACGTGGTGCGCAATGGCAAGCTCTACATCGATCCAGCAGAAGGCAGAGCCTGGCTTGCCAATCTGCGAGCAGATCCGAAGGTGCGAGTTCGCATCGACGGCAGCGTCTACCCCATGCAGGCCATGCTTGTGCAGGATCCAGCCGAGCGCGAAGGCTTCGAGGCAGATCGATTCGTTTATCGACTGGAAGCTCGTCCCG
>JAYSTS010000055.1:0-7634 GCA_043719475.1 Gammaproteobacteria bacterium
CTGAAGAAGGCCGGTGAACAGAAATCTGATGGAGCGATTCGATGAAGTACACGTGGATGCAAAGTCCGATCGGTGATCTGCTGCTGGCCGGTGACGAAAAACTGTCGCTGGTGAGTTTTCCAGAGGGCAACAAGAAGCAGGAGCCAAAGGCAGGCTGGGTTCGTGATGACAACACTTTTCCGGAAGTGCGGCGACAACTCGCTGAGTACTTTGCAGGTCATCGCACGACGTTCGACCTTGAGCTTGAAGTGCGCGGTACGGTCTTTCAGAAGAGTGTTCTCCGGGCGCTGCAGACCATTCCGTTCGGGCAGACACGCACCTACAAGGATATTGCCGATCAGGTTGGATCACCCAAGGCCGTACGTGCAGTCGGTGCAGCCAATGGCAGCAATCCAATCCCGATCATCATCCCCTGTCACCGTGTGATTGGCAGTAACGGCAAGCTCACCGGGTTTGGCGGCGGTTTGCCGACCAAGCAGTATTTACTCGATCTCGAACAAGGCAGAACTCCGCTCTTCGACACCACTCCTTGATGTGGCGGCCAACGGGTGAATTCCGTGGCGATGATCAGGCGGCAATCAGACCTTTGAAGACATCGAAGTAATCCGGAAAGGTCTTCGCAACACAACCTGGATCGAGAATCGTGACGGGTACGCCGCCTAGTGCGAGCAACGAAAAGCACATGGCGATTCGATGATCGCCGTAGGTTTCGATCGTTGCCGAAGAGAGTTTTTCCGGGGGGTCGATGGTGATGTAGTCGCTGCCCTCGACCACGAATGCGCCGCACTTGCGTAACTCCGTTGCCATGGCAGTGAGCCGATCGGTTTCCTTGACACGCCAGTTGGCGATATTGCGGATCACGGTTTGGCCACGGGCGAACAACGCCAGCATCGCGGCTGTCATCGCGGCATCGGGGATGTGATTGAGATCCATATCCTGGCCGGTCAAAAGTCCTGGCCTGACGGTGATGGTGTCCTGCCCGATGCTGACGTCAGCGCCCATGCGACTAAGCACCTCGGTAAAGGCGACATCACCCTGAATGCTGCGTGCACCGATACCCTGCACCGTGACACCAGTGCCGGAAATTGCGCCGGCAGCCATGAAGTACGAAGCCGATGACGCATCACCTTCAACCAGAAACGTGCCGGGCGATTGCAGCGATTGCGGCCGCGCATGGAAAACCTGGTAGTCGTCATGCGTCACCTGTGCTCCAAATCGGTCGAGCAATTCGAGCGTGATGTCGATATAGGGTTTCGACACCAGTGGTGTGGTCAGCTCTACGGTGGTGCTTTTTTTCGCCAGAGGCAGGGCCATCAGCAGCGACGTCAGGAACTGACTCGAAACATGCCCGGCGATATGTGTGGTTCCGCCGGTCAGGCCGGTCCCTTCGATTGCCAGTGGCGGATAACCCTCAGTGCCGAGATAACGAATGTTTGCGCCCAACTCGCGCAGCGCATCAACAAGATGGCCCACCGGCCGTTCGCGCATCCGTGCGACACCGTCCAGCACAAAGTGGCCGGTACCCAGCGTCAGTGCGGCAGCCAGTGGTCGGTAAGCAGTTCCCGCCAGACCGAGATCGAGGGTTAGTGCCTGACCTGAATGCTGGAACGGTCTGCCAAGACCATGAACCAGTGTGTCCGCGCCGTCCTGTTCTATACGTACACCGAGTTCGGTCAGCGCTCCACTCATCGCCCTCGTGTCATCGCTGTCGAGCAGGTTCGTCAGCCGCGTTGTGCCGGTTGCCAGTGCAGCCAGCAGAAACGCGCGATTGGATATGCTCTTCGAGCCAGGCAAACACATGGTGCCCTGCAGGGCCGTAACAGGTTCAAGGACAAGTGCGTTCATGGCGGCACTTTACCATCAGGCGCGTTATGGTTGCGGTGTGAGTTCGTCAAGAAACGCAGCGAGGTTTGGTGCTACCACCTGAAGCGGTTTGCGAGCCGGTGCTTCAAGCAGCACTTCGCCCGAGGTGTTATCGACCGTCAGCATGTAGTCGCTACCGTCTTCCGTACAGGCGAAAAACAGCGAAAGCGGTGCCTTGGCACGACGCTGGGTAACCACATGGCCGATCTGGTTTTCAGTGAGTCGTGCGAGGTCTTCCTGGTTCCATAACTGCAGCAGCGAAAGCGGGCCTTGCGGCGCTTGCGCTGCGAAACTGGCCGCAAAGTAACGGCCCCAGTACAGCTTGAGATCGGGATGGATTGAGGTGTCGAGTGCCGCTTCCAGTGGAGCGAATACATCCGGCGCATCCCGCCGCACAGGACGCCATTTGATGGAGGTTTCGGTCCCGGTGCTCACAATGACATCCCCGTACTCACATGGTGAACGCCAGTCGTCTTGCCAGGGTGTGAGAAGAGGTGACTGGGACTTCACGTAATGATCAATGAAGTCGTCCAGCGCTTCACCAACGGTTCGGCTCACTCTGGTGCTGGCTCTTCGAAAGATTCCCCTGGTGGAATGACTCGATCACGGTGTCTCCGATGCCCCGGACCTCGCTGCATCTGGTCGTCGAGCATGATGCGTTCAGCCGGGGTAAGCGCCTGCATGAGTTGCACGAACGCGTCATGGCTTGCCGATTGATGTGTCTGCATCTGATTCTGTACTGCCACGAGCGCCGCTTTCAGGGCGACGGGATCAAGCGGATCACGACGAATTTCAGCGCGCAGGTTGGTCTGCAATTCCCGCATCTTGCGAAACTGTGCGCGCTCGGGACGAAAGGCGCGCACTTCCTCGAATAACTCCGCACGGCGCTGTTTCGGCAGGCTATCGGCATAACGCATCAACCCGAACATCGGATTCGCCATCATCGCTGAAGGTGGGCCACGAAATTTCGACCCAAGCGCAAATCCGACAAGTAGCAGATTCACGGAGAGTGAGATGACGAGGGCGATAGTCAGCCACTTGTTCCTAGTCATAGGTGGAGTAGACCTCATCCAGTAGTGCTGAGCTCAGATCGAGAGCGGAAGCTGACTCGTCCTGTATAGGCGATGCTGCTCCCAGCCAGGCGCCGAACAGCAGGGGTACCAGCGCAGAAATCGCAGGGCGCCAGAACCCAACCGTCAGCCAGCCAACCAGCTGGTCGACGAGACCACTCGTTTCCGGTGGCAAACCAGCCAGGATGCGTGCGTGCAAACCAGGTGGAGCCACGTGTTCCGGTACCGCGCTGACGAGTTGATCCAGCACTTGTGCTGCCTGCAATTCCGCACGCGCTTGCGCGGAGTGTGCAAGCAACTGCTCGGCGTTGACGCGCACTTCTGCAGGCCAGAGTGTCTTGTTCGAGCCCGCTGCATCCAGCAGTGCGATAAATACCTGTAAGTCCATCGTCTTTGGAAGTTCCGTATTCATTGACACGACCCGCTTTCGTTGGCCGGTTGGCGAACAACCTGCCGAAGGGTTCGTCTCGCCCGCGCGATCAACGATTCCACCGCGTGTGTACTGATACCCATGATGTGTCCCGTTTCGTCTGCGGAAAAGCCGGAGAAGAGAGCAAGACTCACGGCGGTTCGCTGACCCAGTGGCAGACGAGCAATGCTCAGCTGCAACCATTGCGTTGCGTCATCATCGTATGGTTCTGGACTGCGCACGGTATCGATAGTCTCATCGTCGAGCGGCTGGGTTGGTTCACGTCGCCGCCAGCTGTCGACGAACACGTTGTGTGCAATTTGATGCATCCACGTGGTGACGCGGACAGCCTCAAACCGATATGTCGATGCCTTCTGCCAGATCCGCATGAACGTTTCCTGCGAGAGATCGTCTGCATCCGCCGGTGATCCTGAGAGTCGCAAGGCGTAGGCATGGATGGCGTTCAGGTGACGTCGGACCAGCTGGTCAAACGCCCCCCGATCTCCCGCTTGTATCCGTGCCATCAAAACCTCGTCTGACTCTGATTGATCACGCAAGTGCGATCTCTCAGCCGGCGGGACGAACGGCGGGCTTGGCGCTACCGGCAGGTGATGGATCACCTTGTAACGCTGCCGAACGCGCTGCGCGCCGTTCTTCGCTCGTTACTTTGCCATCACCGTTTGAATCCATCTTGCGCAGGTGTTCGAGAGGATTCGGCATTTCGTCGGTCGTCAAAGCGCCATCGCCGTTGGCGTCCATGTGCTTGAAGAGACGCGTCCGAAAGACGGTGCGATGGACCGCCTCGATGTTCTGCCGGGAAAATTCCTGGCGCGACAACGATGCGTTATCGTCGACATCAAGCTGATTGAAGATGTCGTCTTCAACAGCCTCGAAGTCGATGTCAAAGTCCGGTCCGCTCCCGTGGTGCCCCATCCGTCCCATCGCACCGGGTGGGTGGCCTTGGTGACCTCGGAAACCACCGGGATGACGTCCTGGTCGAACCATCGGTCCGCCTTCTGCGGCCAGGAACTCTGCTTCGCTGATGCTGCCATCACTATTGGTGTCGACTTTGGCCTGTCGCTCAGCGACTTTTTGTTCCACGGCGGCAAGGTCGATTGTTTTGTCACCACCAAAGTGTGGGCGAGCAAAAACTTCGGCACTGGCGAGCAGGCCGATGGCGCTGGCGGTGATCATGAGCAACTTCGGAATCATCTGGGATCTCCTGTGATTTGTTCCCGACGGCTTGTACGCGATATCAAGCGGATTCCGTCGCGGCGTAACTGATTGCCGTGATCCAGTACAGTTGGTCGCCGGATGGTGTCTGCAGGCTGATCTCGTCTTCTATCGTTTTGCCGAGTGCAGCGCGTGCCAATGGAGAGTCGACGCTGATCCAGCCCAGAGCGGTGTCTATTTCGTCGGCCCCTACCAATCGTACCTTGATCGTTGTGCCGGTTTCGTTCTCAAGGCTCACCCATGCCCCGAAGTAGACCTTTGACTGTTCACGCGGCACGCGATCAACCACTTCGACTTCGTCCAGTCGCTTCGAGAGATAACGGATGCGTGCGTCCATCTCTCGCTGTGCCTTGCGACCGTAGATGTAGTCACCATTTTCGGAGCGGTCGCCATTGGCGGCTGCGGCCTGAATGCGGGCGGTGAGGGCAGGGCGCTGGATTTTCCAGAGATCCTTCAGTTCTGCGGTGAGCCGAGAGTGCCCTTCAGATGTGATGTAAGGGGAAGATCTGGCGCGAGGTGGGCGATATCGTGACATGCCTTAGCTTCACCGGCGACGCCGGATAAGGCAATCGTTGAGTCCAGGTCAGAATGCAGAAGTGGCAAGCTGGAAGTTGTTTTCGAAAGAAAACAACTTCCCAAACGCGCTACCAGGCGCAGGTGCTGCGATCGAGTTCGACGAGCAACTCTTCGCCATTGGCCGAGGTAGTGCGCTCGAAACAATCCCCGTTGCGATCCCTGAACAGGCGTCGCCCTTCGTTCTGCCGGATCACTTGAGTAGATCGGACAATGGGAGAGGAATCGTAAACCACCTCGCGGTAGACGGGTTGCCGAACAACTCGTCGCTCGTAACTGTTGTGATAAGCGTTCGTCAACACGGAGCCGACAATCAGACCGCCAGCCAGAAAAAGGGCTTCCCGACCGTGGTGTCGGCCGCGGGAGCGATGATGGCCACCACGATAGCTATCGTGACGGTAATCATGACTGTAGTTGTGGCCGTAGTTGTCGCCATAGTTGTTGTAACCGCCATAGTTTTCGTAGCCACCGCGGTCATGGCGGGAATAGTCGTTATGACGATCCCAGTCACGATGCCCCGCCTGTACGGGAAGGGCGATGACTGCACCGGTCACCACCAAGATAACGAGTGCACTACGAACTGCGGTTCTCATGTCGATGAACTCCAGCCAACTGATCCGTGGGTCACGTTACTCGTTCAGGTCTGAACGCGGTGTGAACACATTGTTAACGGGTTCTGAATCTGACCCCGCGAGTTGAGCGGTGAGCCTCTGCGAATCGCCTGCGAATCGCCCACTGCCGTTCATCTTTCGAAGGCAGCCAGCAGCGCATTCTGGTCTGGCGATTCTATGAGCCCCCGATCGGTGATAAAACCGCTGATGAGATCAACGGGTGTAACGTCGAACGCCGGATTCCACACCCGTACACGCGCCGCGTGCGTGCCAAGTACCTCATCCGCGTGCCGCGCTTCGATGGGAATTGCAGCGCCGTTCAGGGTTGATGGATCAAAGCTGGTCGACGGACAGGCCACGTAGAAAGGAATGCCGAAATGCCTGGCCAACACCGCAAGACCTAGTGTGCCGATCTTGTTGGCGGTGTCGCCATTGCGAGCGACTCTATCGGTGCCAACCAACACCAGATCGATCCTGCCGGCCGCCATCAGCGAGGCGGGGACATGGTCACAGATCAGTGTGCAATCGATACCTGCTGTTGACAGTTCCCAAGCGGTAAGACGCGCCCCTTGCCAGAGTGGTCTGGTTTCATCTACCCAGACATGAAACCGCCGACCGGCCTGGTGCGCGAGGTACAACGGCGCTGTGGCTGTGCCGAGCGCAGAGACTGCCAGGGCGCCAGCGTTGCAGTGGGTCAGAACATTGACGCCTTCCGTGATCAACGGCAGTCCGCTTTCGCCGATTTGCTGGCACATCAGTCGATCTTCACTGTGCATGGCTTCGGCTTCGCGGATGAGTCGCTCCGGATCAGTGGTGCCGAGCGCAACAAGGCGGTCCACGGCTGCGGCCAGATTGACGGCCGTGGGCCTGGCTTCTTTCAGTAGGTGTGCGTTACGGGCGAGCGTCTCTCTGCGATCAAGGGAATCGACCAAACATAACGACTGGGCCAGCGCGTATCCGGCAGCGATGCCGATGGCTGGAGCGCCGCGAACGGACAGCGTGCGAATGGCTTCCGCCGCTGCTTCGATGGAGTGAATTTGCAGGTAGATTTCTCGCCCCGGCAAGGCGCGTTGGTCGAGCAGTTCAAGCACGCCGTTCTGCCAGCGGATCGCCTCGGGAACAGTCTTCATGATCCCATCCTCATGATTGACTCGTTTTCACGAAACGCCCGAGAGGCTGCAAGCAGGCTGATCAAAGCACTGGCTGTTGTTGCGAGATCCACGCCGCATGCAAACACCCCGTCCTCGTGACCGGGTGTCGTGAAAACAAGCGGTCGCACAGGGTGCTCACGCAGCAACCTGGACACTTCCATGGCGAGATCTGGTGAGCCGTATGGCGTCGTGAGCCCGGTCGAGGGCAGGCCAAGTGCGGCGGCGTGGCTCCAGATGTCGTGATTGTGGACATGCAGGACGCAGGCGATGTTTGAATCGGCGCTGTACACCATGGCATGGGTCACCGATTCGGAGGAAGGCGGCTTCATGCCAACTGCGGCCACTTGAAACGTAGCCAGATCGCATCGGCTTATGAGCACCCAGTCGCTCTGCACGGTATGCGCAAGTCCGCTCGTCTGCGTCGCACTGATGAGGAACGATGCGCCCATGGCAGGGCTGCGCATGGACAGATTGCCGTAGGCGAAACCTTCGTAGGCATCGTCTGACTGACCGAGCAATGAGAGGCGATGCAGAATGCTGCGCCAGCCCTGCAGTTCTGCAAACCCCGCACCCGTCGTGAAAGGCGGAGTGCTTTCCGTCAACGTGTAACCGAACTGGACGACACCTTCGTGGACTGACATGGCCTTGAGCGTAACAACGACGTTGTACAGCATGCGAGCAGAGCCGAGGGAGATCAAGGAAGCAGCTGACACCCTTGATGTAG
>JAYSTS010000056.1:0-3304 GCA_043719475.1 Gammaproteobacteria bacterium
GTCTTCAGCAGTTCACCGCCAAAGCGGATGCAAAACAAGGCAGCGGACAGCAACCAAAAAAGCGTCCCGACCTGGATGACCACCGCCCAGCATGCCAGGGCGCTGGTGGATACCAGCGACACGACAAAATTGCCGAGCAACGGGACATCTTTCAACACGTAGGAGTACGCGACGCTGAAAAACGACATGACCCCAACGAGCGCACCCAGCACAGGGTCTGCCACACTCGCAAACAAGATGCCCGACAACATCAATGCTACGCCCAAAAGCCAGGCGGTACGGCGCGAGATGATGCCCTGTACCAGCGGACGGAACGGTGCGTTGACCGTGTCTTCGCGAAGGTCACGACAGTCGTTCAACGCCACCGAACCGGTGAACAGTGCCACCATCGACAACACCATCCCGAGAATGGTGGCCGGCTCCTGCACTCCGGCCAGCGCAGCGCCAATCCACGTCGCAAACAGGACTACCAGTGCGTGCGGTACCCTCAACAACAACCAGTAGCCCCTGGTGACACTCAGTGCATTCGCGACGCCCGGTTTCAACGCATCGCGCCCGGCATACCACCATCGATGACAATGGTCTGACCTGTGATGGATTTCGAAGTGACAAACATCACCACCTGAGCGGCGATGTCATCAGGCTGCCCCACACGACCCAGCACCGCCTGTGCCCTCGCACCTTTCGCAACATTTTCCGGCAGACGCAGTGCCATGCGGGTGTTTTCCACGAGGCCCGGCGCGACACAATTCACCGCAACGGCAGGTGCCATCGCCACCGCCAGACAGCGGGTCAGGTGATTGAGCGCGGCCTTGCTGGATGAATAGGCGATGCTGCTGCTGCCGGGGCTGATACCGCCGGCAGACGAGATATTCACGATATGGCCACCACCATCGGCCTTGAGCAAGTGCGCCGCAGCACGCGCCAGCAGGAATGGTCCACGCACATTGGTTTCCAGAACGCGATCCCAGATGTCCGGTGTCAACGCATCCAGATCGGGAAACGGAATGCCGATATTCCAGGCCGCGTTGTTGATGAGAATGTCGAGCCGACCTTGTGCCTTGCCGACTGCGGTGATGCAAGCCTCGATGGATTCAGGGGAGCGTTGGTCGAGTTGCTGGGTACTGGCTGAGCCGCCCGCACTGCGGATATCGTTTACCGTCGTGTCCGCCGCCCCTTCTGCGCCCACATAGGCCACCACCACATGCGCACCTTCTGCCCCGAGTCGTCGGGCAATGGCGCCACCGATATCGCCGGAGCCGCCGGTAACCAGCGCAACCTTGCCGGACAGTGTTTTCATCTCGCAAATTCCATGGAATGAAGTGGCGAACTGTACGGGATCATCAGTCGGCGCTCCATTGGCAATCTGACCGGAACGCCTGACAAGAGCGCCTGACCCGCGCGCCTAACAAGAGCGCCTTGCTCTTCGCACCGTAAATACCGATCCTGCAAGTCTCGCAGCCGGATTCATCCATGACCACGCACACCACGTTCTGCCGCATCTGTGAATCCCTGTGCGGGCTCAATATCACCACGGTCGATGGTCGGGTCACCGATATCCGACCGGATGCCGACAACATCGCCACCGCAGGTTTTGCCTGCCAAAAGGGTCTGCGTCAGCATCATCTCTATGCCTCGCCTGATCGCCTGCGCAGACCGCGCAGAAAAACCGTCGCAGGCTGGGAGGACACCAGCTGGGACTCCGCACTGGGTGAAATTGGCAGCAAACTGCGCAGCATCCGCGCCGCTCATGGTGGCGACGCCATCGCCATGTATGTCGGCACTGCAGCTGGGTTCGGTGTGCTGCATCCGGTGTTCGCCCAGGGTTTCATGGATGCCATGGGCTCGCGCAGCCTGTTTTCGTCCGCCACCCAGGATTGCGCCAACAAGTTCGCCGTGGCTGAACGCATGTATGGCTTCCCCTTCACACAACCGTTTCCGGATCTGCTCCACACCCAGTGTCTGATCATCGTTGGCGCCAATCCGATGGTGTCGAAGTGGAGTTTTCTGCAGGTACCCAATCCCCGCAAGCACATCGATGCCATCAAAGCCCGTGGTGGTCGGGTGATCGTCGTCGACCCAAGGCGCACGGAAACGGCCAAGGCCACTGGCGAACATATCTTCATCAAACCCGGCACAGACGTGTTCTTCTACCTGTCGTTCCTGCACGTCGTACTCGAACAGAGTGGTGTTGATCACGAAACCGTTCGTCAATACATGGATGGTTTTGAGTCTTTGAGTGATCTGACCAAAAACTGGTCACCGGAGTGCACAGCATCCATCACCGGCATCGATGCGCCCGTCCTGCGCGACCTCGTGTCGATCTACCTTAAGGCCGACGGCGCTGCGCTTTATTCCTCGACCGGCGTTAACATGAACGAAGGCGGGACACCGTCCTTCTGGCTACAGGAGGTCATCAACGCCGTCACCGGCAACCTGGACCGACAAGGCGGCACACTGGTCGGTAAAGGCATCTTTGACTTCCCGAAGTTCGGTCGCAAGTACGGCGTGCTACTGAAACAGGATCGTTCACGCATCGGCGGTTTTCGCAAAACCAATGATGCTTTCCCTGGCGGCATTCTGGCCGACGAAATCCTCACCGAAGGACCGGGCAAGATCAGGGCGCTGATCGTAACCGGCGGCAACCCGCTGATGATGATGGCCGAGAGCGACAAGCTGCGACGTGCCTTCAGTGAACTGGAGCTGCTGGTCACCCTGGACATCCTCCCCACCGAAACCGCCAGCGCCGGGCACTACATGCTGCCGTGTACATCGCCTCTGGAACGCCCGGACCTACCCTTCATCTTCCCGTTGGCGCTAGGTATGCAGACCCGTCCCTACATGCAGGCAACCGAAGCGGTACTGCCCATACCAGGTGAAGCACGCGATGAAGCGACCATCTACGTTGATCTGGCTCGAGCATCAGGCACTGCCCTGTTTGGTTCACGCATCGTGCAGTGGCTGTTCGAACGAACCAAAAAACGGCGTGGCACGGATACCTATGCCAGTGTTGCACAGCGTGGACTACTCAATCTTCTGCTCCGCCTGACCGGCCAGGGACGGTTCGCTGATCTGGTTGGCCATGGCCGCGCGCGCCCGCCTAACCGGGGCGGCAGTTTCCTCGGTCAGCGGGTGTACTCGAAGCCGGACGGCACCGGACGCATTCAACTCGCGCCACCTGAACTCGTTGACGTACTGCGCAACCTCAAGCCGCCAGACGCAGACGATGGCTTTACCTACCGACTCATCACCCGAAGGCAGATCCAGACCCACAATTCGTGGACCCATAATTACGACGACTTTC
>JAYSTS010000057.1:0-23168 GCA_043719475.1 Gammaproteobacteria bacterium
AGCCAGCGTGCTGTGCCTGCGTCAATCGAACCGTACACCTGGCCCGGGACCACTGCATCGGTGGTGTCGAATACGGCCATGAGTTTTTCGCTTTCGACAACCCCGCAGCCGGTTTGCACCCCCCACATGAGTTGTGAGAACTCGTCATAACAACTGAAAATCACGCCAAGATTGAGCGGAAATTGCGGCGTGCCAACCGGCGCGAATCCGGGTCCTGTGGATGATCCGACCAGCACCAGCGAACGATAGCCTGAGGGTTCTTCGGCAGCTGCGGCCAGCGCAGTCCAGCCACCCATGCTGTGGCCTTCAAGACCGATGTTGTTGGTATCAACAAACGGCAGGCCGCGCAGATAGCGCAATGCGGCCGGGCCGCCGAAACCTGCACTGAAAGCGGCGCCTTCGCTGAAACCATGACCGGTCTGGTCGATCGCCAGTACCACATGACCTCGTCGCGCAAGTTCAATGGCGAATCCGCTCTGGGTCTCGCGCGAATTGATGTAGCCGTGAACGGCGAGTACGGCCGGTGCCGGAGTGGATTCGGTCGCGTTCGGTGGCCGGTACAACAGCGCAGCCAGGTGCTTGCCGGGTTCAAATTCGAAGCGAATGTCCTCGATGCTGATGCCACCAGCGGTCTGCACCAGATGCGCAAGACCTCCGCCCGCCAACAGCAACAACCATCCCGTCAGTGGAAGCCACAGCTTTGATCGCATCAATCGTTTCCCGTTGTGGTCAGTTTGTTTTGCCTGTGACAGCAGGAGGCACCGCGCGAAGGAGGAAGCCAGTCGCTGCGTTACCAAAAATGTCATTGCGGTCACCCGCGACCATATGGCCCGCATCGGTGACATTGACATACTCACTGTGCGGACAGAGTTCCAGAAAGGCTTGCGCGCCCGCCTCACTCAACACGTCTGACAAACCGCCACGCACCAGCAGGGTCGGCAGTTTCAGATTGCGCGCGCATTCCAGCAGACGGGCTTCGCGCTTCTCCATTTCGCGGTGTCTGCTGCGAAAGCGTGGATCCCAGTGCCAGTGGTAACGACCATCTGTACCGAGTCGCACGTTCTTGGCGAGGCCGGACAAATCTCGCGAACGCTTGCGGTGGGGCTGATAACTGGCGATAGCGTCGGCCACTTCCTCAAGGGATTCGAAGCCCTCTGGTTTCTGACCCATGAACGCCTGGATCTTCTGTGTGCCTTCGGGCTCAAGGTGTGGCGCTGTGTCCACGAGTACGAGCGCTGCGGCATCGATGTGGCCTTCGCCTGTGGCGACAAGGCTCACGCCGCCGCCCATCGAAGCGCCGACCAGAACGGGTCGACGACCACCGAGTTGTTCAAGTATTCGGCAAAGGTCTGCCACCATGATGTCCTGGCCGTAGTCGCCATCACTCGCCCAAGTGGAATCGCCGTGGCCACGCGCATCGAGTGCAAACGTGTGATAGCCCGCTCGTCCCAGCGCCTCGCCCGCGCCTTTCCATGCATGCCGTGTCTGGCCTCCACCGTGCTGCAATAACACCAGCGGTCCGGCGGGATCGCCCCATTCATCCGCAGCCAGACGTACACCATTCGCCCCGTCGAACACGCGAGAAGGATCGGGTGTGCCCGGCAATCGGGTACCCGCGCTCAATGGTTGATACTCATCGCATGCAGCTACCCAAGGAGTATGGAAAGAGCCACGTTACCTCTCTGCACCGGACTCGCCAACCGGCCGGATAGAAATCATGCCGGAATTGCCCGCGATCGCTGAAAAGTCCAGGGCGGGTCATGTCCAGTACGGATCAGGCGCGAGGAGCCCAGGGATCAATAACGGAAACACCGGCAGCGTAAAATGGGGCGGTGTCCCGTGTCCCGTGTCCCGTGTCCCGCGTCGCCACCGCCATGCCGTTGACTTGTGCGATTGCGGCAATTAAGCCGACGCTCGCAAGGGTTCGGAGATGACATTGGTGTCGAGCAGAATCATTCGAAGATCACCGGACGGGGCAATGATTTGTCACGCTCATTGATCAACGGGACCTCCCCATCGGTGAGTCGGACTTGCTTGCTGATGTCGGCAAGCCAGGAACCCAGTTTCAACCGCCCCTGAGGTTTGACGGCCTCTTCCAGCAAGGCGCGCACTTCCGCTTCGGTGCTCCGCCCGTGTTGGGCGGCTCGCAACCGCAATGCTCGGTGCACTTCTTCGGGCAGATTGCGAATGGTCAGTACCGGCATGACGTCACTTCAATGGTGTTCTTTCGATACTGTCATATTTTGTATATGCATTCTTTTTTGCAAGGTAGCGATTCAATAATCGGACCGGTCGAGGTTATGTCGTTCAAACGATCATCGTAACGTCGCAGAACCGGCTCAGTGCCGGGTAAGCCTTCTCCTGTGCGCCGTGTACGACCGCGTTAATGCTGCAGCCGTAGGCCCGTGGGTCTATCAACTCAGGCATCCCTTCAGCGACCGCTGAAAAGTCCAGGACGGATTTTTTCAGTAACCTGTTAGGATTCGAAGAAAGACGAGGCCGAAACATGCAAACACTCACCAGCCGTGAAATACATCTAGTGTCGCGACCCGACGGGCTGCCGGTTGCCAGTAATTTCAAACTGGTCGAACGGTCGCTGACCCCGACCGGCCAGGACATCGTGGTGCAGAACCTCTACATGTCCGTGGACCCAGCTATGCGGCCAGCGTTGTCCAACGGCCAGACGAAGCTCGACGAGGTGATGTCTGGCGGCGCGATCGGTAAGGTGATCAGCAGTACCGCAAGCGACTTCCCCGTCGGCGCCCTTGTCATCCACCGCTCCGGATTCCGCGAGCTGCATCTCACCGATGGTCGGGATTTGCGGGTCATCACACCGGACGGCGAGGCGATCTCCACACACCTGCACGTTCTCGGTGGTACTGGTCTGACCGCCTATGGTGGTTTGTTGGTAACCGGTCAGTTGAAGGACGGGGAGAATGTTTTTGTTTCGGCAGCGGCAGGCGCCGTCGGGTCCGTTGTTTGCCAGATCGCGAAGATTCGCGGTTGTCGTGTGGTCGGCAGTTGCGGCTCCGACGACAAGGTGCAGTACCTGCTGAACGAGCTGGGCATCGATTATGCCTTCAACTACAAGACCAGCAGCATCTCGCGCGAGTTGAAGCACGGTTTGCCGGACGGGATCGATGTTTACTTCGAAAACGTCGGTGGTGCGCATCTCGATGCCGCCTGCGGCCAGATGCGTCCGCTCGGTCGCATTCCGGTGTGCGGGATGATCTCCGCTTACAACAACAAGGGCGCGCGATCCGAAGGTGTGACAACCCTGTCGAACATGATCTACAACCGGGTGACGATGAAGGGATTCGTGGTCTACGAGTTCAATGAACTGCGCGACCAGTTCCTGCGCGACATGCGTACGTGGATGCAGGAAGGTCGAATGAAGTACGAAGAGACGATCATGGAAGGCATCGAAAACGCGCCAGCTGCACTGATCGGCCTGCTCGAGGGGCGCAATACCGGCAAGATGCTGGTTCGGTTGGCAGACTCCTGAGTTTTAACGCGGCAACAAGGCGGCTGCGTGCCGACAATAAGTCAGTGGGCCGACACTAACCTTGATTCGACAATAGTCGGTACCGCTTCCGACGCACAACGCGTCGAGGCGTCGGGCGGCCCTCCCCGTTGCAGGAGTGGTCTCTGACGGCGATGGCTTTCGCGATCAGGAGATCGCTCCCACAGGGATGGGTGTAGCAGCATTGTAGGAGCGGTCTCCCGACCTCGATGCCGAGTGGAAGATCGCGATCAGGAGATCGCGCCCACAAACACACGGAACCAACGGTTCGCGATCGGGAGATCTCCCACAAGGTGCTTTTAGTCGACGTCTCATGACTGGACCTGCCAACTTCATTGGTTGTGACCTTACGATTTGATTTCCGCTGCAATGCCGACCTTCTCTCCAGTCAATCGTTCCGCAACGCTGAGTACCCTGTGCAACATTTTCGGTTGCGTAATTTTGTCCAATTAAGGCTGAGTCAGCGTGCGAGGCGCACAAACTCCCGCTGCATGGCGCTGACCCGCCGAACATAACCGCTCTGGTCGTGGTCACCGCATTGACGTCCTGCACCCAGTCGATAGCCGCGTCGCGCATGGAGTGCGCCTGCCCCGGCGCCACAGAGGTGAATGACAGTCGCCAGGTCGTGTTTGTCTCGCAGGGTCAGCCGAGGGTTTCGGTAACGTTGCGTGATCTGTGCCACCTGACGATCAAGGTAGGCCGAGGTGAGCTCGGCTGCATGTGAGGGAACGGTGCGTGTGTACAAGGCATTGAACCAGCAGCTGTCAGGTTCGTCCCAGGCGCCGTCCTCAACGACTGCATGATTACGAATACAGTAGCGGCGTGCCTGTTCAAAGGTGCCATCGGTAATCTGGAAGAGACCTACCGCGCTCGAAGCGGGACGATAGACCTCGAAGGGATCCGTGCGCGCTGACCAGCGCCAGTAGGTGCGTACGACGGGATTACCGTTGGCCTCTACCTGCGCGAGAGCTGCGAGCAGATCAGCGGTGATCACGCGCGTCGCGTGCTCACGGAAAACTGCACCATAGGCATTCCAGGTTTCTCGCGGCGTCTTGTAGAGCTGTTCGCTGACCGGAAACAGCAGCTCGGACGGTTTGCGCACCACCTGATAGATCCAGTTCGATGAGATCCACAAAACGGCCATGCAGAGGGCACCTGCGACTGCGCGCGGCCAGACCGGCAGCCTCAACAAACCAGTCCACACGCGTTGTAGTCTGCTTTTCGGCCGGCTTCGGGATCTGCGGCGCACACGTTTTTGCGCTGTCCTTCGGCGTGTGCGAGTAGCAGTGGATTGGGGCTTCACTGCGGGATTCTCGCGGTCACGTGCCGGATTTGCAAAGAAAGGTGATTGCAGATCCTTCGACCAGGTAATTGTGTGGTCTCCTGTGGAAGATTGATGGGGTCATCGAAGATCGCGGTCAGGAGATCGCTCCTACACTGTTGGCGGCACGCGACACCGCTTGTAGGAGCGGTCTCCCGACCGCGATTGATGGGGCCATCGAAGATCGCGATCAGGAGATCGCTCCCACAAGAGTGTGGGATCCCTGCATTTTGTAGCGGTCTCCCGACCGCGAATTTGTTCGCAATCTGGAGATACCCAACAGTCTCTGGCTCGATCGTTCTACAGCCTCACTCGTCATGAATCATCCAGGCTAAGACACCACCGATAGAGCGCGGCATAATCCAGGCAACCATTCATTCAAGGATCTTGTGCGATGCATACATTCACTGATCGGGTCGCCGTCGTTACCGGTGGTGCCAGCGGTATTGGCCTCGGTATGTGCAGGGCGTTCGCCGCGCGTGGCATGAAACTCGTCATCGCCGATCTGGATCAGGTGGCCCTCACGGCGGCGGTGGCCGAGTTTGAAAGCAAGGGTACGGCGGCGATTGGCGAGATCTGCGATGTGTCCCGTCTCGACGCCGTACAGGCGCTGGCCGACCGGACCATGGAGACCTACGGCGCCGTGCACGTCCTGTGCAACAACGCAGGCGTCGGCATTCCCACTTCGGCGCGCACCATGAAACTCGAGGACTGGAAGTGGATCATTGATGTCGACCTGTGGGGACCGATCTACGGCGTCAAGGTCTTTGGGCCGCTGATCGAGGCGCAGGAAGAAGGTCACATCAACACCACGTCGTCCATGGCCGGGCTGATCGCGGCGCAGATGATGGGTGCCTACAATGTCGCCAAGCATGGTGTGGTCGCGCTGATGGCGTCGCTCGAACGCGAACTGCGCGCAAAGGAAAGCCGCGTTCACGCCTCGGTGCTCTGCCCTGGCCCCATCAATACGAACATCAGCCGCCACTCGGTACAGTATCGCCCAGGCGGCGCCAAACCGAAGGCAGATGGCGAAAGCGCAGGCAAGCTGGCCGGCAATATCCAGGCTGCACTCGAACAGGGGATGCACCCGGACGCGGTGGGAGAGCTGGTCGCCACGGCGATCGCCGAGCGCAAGTTCTGGATTCTCACGCATCCACGCTGGGCCAAGGGGGTACAGAACCAGCTGGATGCGCTGCGCGAGGATCAGTCGCTGACTCGTGCCTGACGGCAGAAGCATCTGGCTGTTGGTAAATTCACGTTTCGAAAGAAAATCAGGAGCTGATTTGCCTTATCAATCCGGTTTCCGTCCAGGGCTCTTCAGGGGCCAGACCATCTTCATACCTGGCGGCGGTGGAGGGATTGGTCGATGCATCGCTCACGAATTGGCCAGTCTCGGTGCCGAGGTCGTTTTGGCCGGTCGAACCATGGAAAAACTGGAGCGCACACGCAGCGAGATAACTGAAGACGGCGGTGTGGTGCTGGCTTGTTACACGGCTGAGCTGCGCGATGAGTCGGCAGTCATTTCACTGGTCGAAAAGATCATCGATCAACATGGTCCCGTGCATGGGCTCGTCAATGCAGCGGGAGGCCAGTTCCCCGCCAAGCTTGAAGATCTCAGTCTCAATGGCTGGAATGCCGTGCTGAACAACAATCTCACCAGCTACTTCCTGGTAGCCCGCGAGATATACAGACAGTGCATGCGTGAGCGAGGTGGCAACATCGTCAACATCGGCGCCAACTATCTCAATGGTATGCCCGGTATGGGACACAACGGCGCGGCTCGTGCTGGCTTGTCGAACTTCACGTTCACTGCGGCCAGTGAATGGGGGCGCAATGGTGTGCGTGTGAACTGTGTCATCCCGGGCTTCATTGCGACCACGGGGCTGGATCGTTATCCGGAGCAGGATTGGCCTGCATTGATTGGTGTGAATCGAGAGGTACCGCTCGGTCGACACGGCACCGCCGCCGAGATCTCGGCCATGGCGGTCTTTTTGTTATCCGATATGGCGTCCTATATCACTGGCGCAGATTTTCGAGCGGACGGTGGATTCAACAACGGTGCCAGCAGTTTTGTATTCAAACCCGGAGAAGCGCGCAACGTGAAAACGTTCAATGGCTTTCACCGGGATGAGAAGCCGAAGATCCTGCGCTGATTCAATCGCCGCCCCGTCGATCTCAAACCCGATAGATGCGCGCCGCTGTGCCGTAGAACATCGCGTCCCTTTCGGCTTCCGTAAATCCCGCTGCGATCTTCTTGAGCCCGTTCCATAACACGGCGTAACTGATCGAGAGTTTGTCCACCGGGAAGTTACTCTCGAACATGCATCGCTGCGGTCCAAAGCAGTCGATGGTATGCAGATAGTAGTCCCGCTGCGCCTGCACGAATTCGTCAGATGTCGGGGGCATAACCCGCAAGTCCCAGCCGAAGCCGTTGTCGGGCATGGCCATGCCACCGAGTTTTGCCACTACGTTCGGGCACTTTGCGATCTCCGCCATGTCGGCCTTCCACTGCCGGAAGATTTCTTCTCGACGGTTTGCATAGGCTCCGGCACCGAGAGGCGTGCCGAAGTGATCCAGGATCATCGTCGTTTCCGGTACCGCGCGCGCAAGCTTAAGGAAGTCCTGGTTCTGGTGATAGAAGTGCCAGGTATCGTAGGTGTATCCCGACGCGCCCAGTTGCCGCACTCCAGCGCGAAAATCCGGGCGAGCGTAGAGACCTGGTCCTCGCGTGCCACCGTTGCTGAGAGTCCCGGTACTGTCGTGCGGACCTGCATGACGTATGCCTCGAAACAGGCCTTGGCTAGCCTGGTCGTGGGCAGCGAGTGCTTCCGCAATCTCGTCCTTGTCTTGAGTCAGATTGACGAAACTGACAATGCCGGCGATGCGTGTCTTGCCGGTTGCACGCGCGCTGGTCTGCGCGTTGACGGTGACGTATTCGGTTTCACCGACCGGTTTGAGATGCGCCGGTCCATCCGTGCGATAACTTGCACCGCAGTCGATGAATACCGTCTTTTCGATGTTGTGGCCGGACTGTGTGTCCGACCAGAGATCTTCGAGGGTATAGATTCCCCAGCGTGTACTCGTTGGCCACAGGTGATGATGTGGATCGATGATGCGTCGAGCGGGTTCGATGATGGGTTCCTTCACCAGTGCGCGCCAAGCGTCGGTACCAGGTGTTGTCATGGCATGCTCCTTGGCCACAGGCGATCCGGGATCAGGCTGTTGTTGTCAGGGGATCCTGTTGCAGTTCGATGGTATTGCCGGCTGGATCGGCTATCCAGACGATGTGGCCCACATCACCAGTCATTTCGCGCATCTCGATGCCGGCCTCTTTGATCTCGGCAATGGCGCAAGACAAGTCGTCCACGAACCAGGAGACGTGGGTGTTCACCGGTTCGCGCAGTTCGCCTTTCTTTTCGGCGCCGATGATGTGCATCTGCACGCCAGCCTGTTCGAGCCAGAAACCCTTGTCGGAGCCCATCATCGTTGGCCGGCCCGGAAACGTGATGGGTACTTCAGGCAGACCGAGAAGTTTGGTGTAAAAAGCCCGGGCTTCGGCGCCAACACCGGCAACGTTGTAGGCCACATGATTCATGCGAGTTATTTTCATGATTCTCCGCTACCCCAGCGAGTGAAACCGTTTCGTCAAGCTTACTCCGGATTTCAGGCGGTCGTTAAATCCGAGAACGGCTGCACGAAATGGTCGATGCTGCCACGACTCAATTGAAATCGACGCCCCGCTGTGGATACTCGAACAGGGGAAGAGAACACCACCAGGGCCAAAGCACCTGGATGCAGGACTGAAGTTGAAGAAATGCGATTCGAGCAACGTCTGAACATCGTACGCGCCGGGGCCGTGCTGGCGCTGGTCTGGCTATCGATGGGCACAACGACCATTGAAAAAGCGGACGACGAAAGCAGTGCCGTGTTTAGTGACGGAAGCCGCGCACAAGTTCGACGGGTTTTCACTTACAAGCAGGAAGATGGCGTACCCGTCTTCACCGACAAGGTCCCACTGAACCAGAAGTACGAGGTCATGGAGTTCGCCTGTTTTGCCTGTGATCCTCAATCCAGAGTCGACTGGCATGCCACTGCATTGCACACGGACAAATACGCCGATCTGATCGCTTCTGCAGCTACGGATTATGATGTCGACGCGTCGTTGATTCGGGCGATCATCCATGCCGAGTCTGGCTTTAATCCAATGGCGCGATCGAATAAGGGTGCTACCGGTCTCATGCAATTGATGCCTGGCACGGCGGCAGATATGGGCGTGATTGATATCAATGCCGTCGAAGACAACATCGAAGGTGGCGTGAAGTACCTGGCGATGTTGTTAGGCCAGTACCAAGGTGATGTCACGCTGGCTACCGCCGCCTACAACTCAGGCCCAGCCAACGTGAACAAGTACGGCGGCGTTCCGCCATTTGCAGAAACGCAGACGTATGTCGAGCGAGTGAAGATCCTGCACGGGCGTTACAAGGCGATCGGTTAGCCCCTTTTTTTGTCTGGTTCTGTCTGGTTCTGTCCGGTTCTACCTGGCTCGACTGGCTCGCAGTAGATCTACTCAGGAATGTGAAATTTGGACAGCGGGACCGACATCAGAGCAGCCTTTCGGGAACAGGCGCGTGCTTGCAGAGAACTGGGTTCGCCTTTCACGTCGAGAGTATGCGAACTCCTGGCTGCACGTTTGCAAGCTGGCGACCCGGTCTCTGACCAACTGCTTCAGTGGCGTGCAACCCGGTCGTCCAGCCAGCCGCTGATTGCCCTTCGGGTCACCGGCGCCTTGCATGGACTTGTACTCGAAGAGCTGTGTACGTCACTCGCCAACGTCTATCCCCCGGCTGAAGCCTCAGATGATCTGCTGTGGCGTTGTATTGCAGACGCCATGCTGACACATGCACCTTATATCCTCGATCGGCTGACCAGTGCCCCGCAGACCAACGAGGTCAGACGCGCGGCCATTCTGTTACCGGGTTTTCTGACCATAACGGAGCGTACGGGACTACCACTATCCCTGTCGGAGATTGGCGCGAGCGCCGGACTTAACCTCTTGTGGGACCGGTTTGGATACACGCTGGGTGAACTGACCTGGGGAAACAACGTCTCTCCCGTGCAACTTGCGCCGGTTTGGCATGGCTCAGCGGTGGTGAACGGGGCACTCGAGGTCCATGAACGAAGCGGTTGTGACCTGAACCCGATCAATGTTGATGTACGCGAGGATCGACTGCGCCTGCTCTCTTACATCTGGCCAGACCAGACAGACCGTTTTGAGCGCACACGCGCGGCGATTGACCTCGTGCGGGAGGCAGGCATTCGTGTGGAAGCGGCCGATGTACTCACGTGGCTGCCGACTCGCCTGAGCCGGGACTGGACCGGGAGTACACACATCATTTACCACACCATCGTCTGGCAGTACTTCCCTGAAGCTGTCCAGCGTGCTGCGCAGCAGATGATTCGACAAGCCGGTGAACGGGCATCGCCATCGGCTCCGCTCGCATGGTTGCGATTCGAGGCGGATGATGTCACTCCGGGAGCGGGGCTTCTGCTCACGTTATGGCCCGGTGGAATCGAGAAGCAGATCGCGCGAGCCGACTTTCATGGGCGCTGGATCCAATGGCGAGGCTGGTAGTCGGGCACTGCGTCACCGAATAACGCGTAGAGGATTTATGGCTGTTGCAGAACATTTGATGAAACTCGAAGGTGACTGGATTGCCGTCAATCGCGTGTGGATGAAACCGGGTGATCCGCCGATTGAATCTGAGTCCGTAGCGGTGGTCGCAATGGCCGCCAACCGGAAATTTCTGCATATCGTCTATACGTGGGAGCACGATGGGCAACAGGAAGGGCTGCTCCTGATTGGCAAGGCATCGAACACGGATGAGGTAACGGCGGCGTGGGTCGACTCGTGGCACAACGGTGATCGCGTGATGCACTGCAAGGGCGAAGTGACGGCGGAGGGAGAACTGTCTGTGTGTGGCACCTACCCTGCGCCACCCGGACCGGACTGGGGTTGGCGCATCGTCATTCAGGCTGACGCTGATCCGGACCACTGGACGCTCGTCATGTACAACGTCACACCCGACGGTGAAGAGGACCTGGCGGTCGAAGCGAGGTTTACTCGAGTCAGTGACGATGACTGATCGCAAAGCGCTGTTGCGCCAATACAAGGAAACTCGCCGACCAGCCGGCATATTCGTGGTTCGTCACCGTGTGACTGGCAAATCCTTCATCGGTCGGAGTGAAGATTTGACCGCGATACTCAATCGACACCGAGCACAACTGAAAATGGGGTCCCACCCAGTGAAGGCACTCCAGGACGACTGGAACGCAGGTACCGAAGAGGAGTTTGAGTTTGAAGCTCTCGATACCTTATTGCCACCAGAGACCGAAGCGGGCTGGAAACCGCAAGACGATCTGCGCACGCTGGAGTTGTTGTGGTTTGAAAAACTCAACAGCGAAGGTGTGTCGCTGTACACGGATCGCCCGAAGAAATAGTACGGGCTCCGAAACTGGCCCGCAGAGTCTTCCTGTCAGGCCAGCGAGCCGACGATCGACTTTCTTTGGCTGAGTTCAATCCAGTTGCCATCCGGATCACGCACGAAGGAGATATAGGCGACATCGCCGAGTCGACGAGGCGAAGAGCCCTCACGACCACCGTTCGCCAGCACATGAGCGTGCGCCTTGACGACATCGAAGATCTGCAGCGTCAGGTATCGATAGCCCACACCAAGTTGAATGGGGTCGAGCGTCGCGGCACCTTCTTCAAGAACAAGTCGAGTTTCACCGCCCATGAATTCGGCTCGCCGATGTTCAGGCAACCCCATCGCCTCACCATAAAAACGTCGATGCGTGTCCAGGTTCGAAACCACCAGATGAATGCAGAGTGGCGGTGTGCCTGCTTGTTGCGGCACCAACATCAAGGTGTTGCCATCAGGATCAAGCATGTTCCGGGGCGATGTCACAGCGGGTGAAGCCACGGTCAGCCGGCGAATTCCTGAAGCCGGCGAGGGCGTCAGCACATCCCGGTCATGATTGAGCTTGAAGACACTCGTGCCGATCGCGTGTCGATGCTGGTGAACACCCTTGCCGACGGGCAGTAGTTCGCTAAATGGAATGCCAACCGTGTTCTGCCAGAACGACAGCATGGGTTCCAGTTGATTGGTGAAGAGACCGATGTCGATGGCCGGTTTGGCGAGGTCCATGAAATTCATCCGGGTTGGCAAGTAACCGAGCTTGCCGGATGCAGCGCGGCTTGTCAGGTCGGAAATTCAATCCGGAACGCCGTTCGAAACGCCGTGTTAGCCTCAATAGGACAATAATTACGCAACCGAAAATGCTGCGCAGGGGTATTTAGAGCTTCGGAACGATTGACTGGAGAGAAGGTCGGGATTGCAGCGGAAATCAAACCGTAAGGTCACAGCCAATGAAGTTGGTAGATTTAGTCATGAGACGTCGAGTAAAAGCGCCCTGTGGGAGCGATCTCCTGATCGCGATCTTCGACGACACCGACAATCGCAGTCTGGGAGACCACAGGAGATCTCCCACCAAGAGCCGCTGAATTCGCCAGACTGCGTTAGTTGTGCGTCTGCAGCTTTAACGACTGTTGTCGAATCAAGGTTAGACGCTAACTTTGGTGAACATCTTCGCTGTTTCGACTATTGGTCTGGACATCCGCCCATGGTGAGACTGAATCGCTGTGTAGAGACGAAGCTTGCGACAGTCTCGAGAGAAGGCAGATAACCGTCGGCGGTTTCAACGTCCATGGTCGGTACCCCCAGTGAGATGGCATCGAAATGTGGCCATGGAGTCGTCTGGCCGATGCGCTCGCGGATGTACTGTGCGTCGTGATGAGCTGCACGTTGCTCTGGAAACTGATCCAGTCGACGGACCATGCGCTGCAGGGCCAACTCCGGCTCGATGACACAGCGAACGACTCGGACATCAGCAAGCGGTAGCAGCGACTCCAGTACAACTTGCCAAAGTTTCTGCTGAAACGCGGCTTCGATGATGACTGGTACCCCAGCGTTGAGCAACAAGCGAGCGCACTCGCGCAACGCAGTGTTGGCTGTCTGTGCGAGATCGTGTGGCTGGCTTCCTTCGCCTTTGCATGTCTGAAAAAGTCCGGCGTAAATCTCGTCGCGCGAAAGCACGGGCAAGTCCACGGTGTTGGCAAGTGTTCGCGCCAGCGTCGACTTGCCTGATCCAGGCATACCACTGATGACGACCAGTCGGGGCTTCGCTGTGTTTCTCAAGTGGTATCTCTACCAAAAAGGTTGATGACTCCGACAACAAAGAGAACACCTCAAGCAGACATGGCGATGAACCCTCCGGCCAGTAGTTCTCCGATGGTTGTCAGGGAATACAGGAGCCACTCGGCTGGACCGGTCAGCACGAGATGCACGATCGACTGCGCTTTTGTTTTGACGACGGCTATTACAGCCGGAAAAATGAAGACGGCCAAAGTAAGCAGTAGCTCCGTGATCGAAAATCTGCGGGCTCGGCATGGCGCATCCTCAAATCTATCGATACAGGCAGCAGTCAACTCAGAGCATCCGCACACCCTTGGGTGTCACGACGCGTTCCAGCGTGAACGATGCGGGCTGCGCGTAGGCCCAGGCCTCGTTTGTACTGAACTGCGCAATACCAAATGTAGGCAGGTTATCGAGCACGTGTTGGCCTGCGAGCAGATTGACGAGGTCGGTAATGCCGGGGTTGTGAAAAACCACTGCAAGGCTCGTGATATCCGCGGGTGTGCCTCGCATGACATCGAGCGCAGCTTCCGGAGGTGCGTGATAAAGGGCGTCCAGGCCGATGATGTGTTCATCCTCAAGCTGAAATCCTGCTGCAACGAAGCGAGCGGTCGCAAGCGCGCGTTTCGCTGTGCTGGACCAGATCCACTGCGCTGGTCGGGGTTGCGATTTCAACCAATCAACCATGAGTGGTCCATCGCTGCGGCCTCGATCATTCAGATCTCGCTGAAAATCCGGCACACCGTGAACCCAATCGGATTTGGCGTGCCGGATCAGCCAGAGTTGTCTGGCGGGCAACGGACTACTTCCAGAGCGCGAAGAATTCCTCGAATGCCTTAAGCTGATTGCCTGCAGCAGAGGAGGGCACGATGATGGGTGTGCGTACACCCGCGTCGAACCATTTTTCGATCCCCTCACGTACTTCGCTGGCGGTGCCGAACAGCGTGGTATCTGCAAGCCATCGATCGGTGAGGCACTCGGGAATACGGTCGAAGTCCTTGTCTGCCATGGCCTTTTCCACGGCTGTCATCTCGTCGACGTAACCGGCAGCCTTCCAGTAGTTTCGATAGTTTGGCAGCATCGCGTAGCTCGTCAGCGTACGACGATTGACCGCCGCCGCTGCAGCGCGGTCATCGCTGATGCAGGTCGGAATCATGTTGCCGATGAAAAAATCCTTGTTGGCTCGAGCGGCGGGAGAGAGAACGCCCAACGAATGCGCCATGTGTGAGCGGGCGCCGTTCGCGAAGACCATGCCGCCACCGATCTCCTCAGACAGACCAATCATCTTGTCGCGCAGGGTTGCCAGAACGAGTGGTGGCAATTCGCCGACACGTGGTGCTTTTTTCATGTCCTCGACGAACTTTCGCATATCTGAGAGCGGTTTGCCGGCAGTGATGCCCAACCGATTCAGCGCAGGGGCGTGGCTGACGCCGATACCAAAACGAAATCGCCCACCGGATACCTCATGGATGAAAGACGCGGTGGAGGCAAAATCCGAGGGTTGTCGAAAGTAGATCGGCATGATGCTGGTGCCGAACATGATTTCATTCGTCTCCAGTGCAATGGCGGTACACAGCGAGAGGCTGTCGCCAAGACTGGGTGCAAAAATCCCGGGGAAACCCCGGCGTTCAATTTCCTTGGCCAGTTCGATCATGGTTTTGCGGCGGCCGGGGACGGCGGCCAGGCTGACTGCAGGCAGTTGGGTCATGAGAGGTCTCTGAGTTTCAGTTGCCCCAGCTTAGCAGCCGGGCGGCGGCAGCCCAATGGTCAGAACAGACGATGTTTGGCCGTGCGGCGAGGTTCGGCTGCCAAGTGACGTTGCAGGCGAGCCGGCTGACGAAACACGAATGCGAGCAGCAGTCCGGCAACAAAGCCACCCACGTGTGCCCAGAACGCGACGCCGCCTTGTCCATCGGGAGCCATGAAACCGCTGACCAGTTGAATCATTAGCCAGTACCCGAGCATGAAGATCGCCGGAACTGCCACTGTCGTGATGTAGAAGCCGAGGAAAATCAGCATATGCACATGAGCTTTGGGATAAAGCAGTGCATAAGCACCCATCACGCCACCAATGGCCCCGCTCGCGCCAACCATCGGGATGCTGCTGGCTGGGTCGGAGAACATCTGGGCGAGCGCGGCGCCCAACCCGGAAAGTGCATAGAAAACGAAAAATCGAACGCTGCCCATGGCGTCTTCAACGTTGTCGCCGAAGACCCATAAAAACCACATGTTGCCGATGATGTGCATCCAGCCACCGTGCATGAACATGCTCGTCAGAATGGTTATCCAGCTGCCGTCGCCAGAACTCGGGCACAACTGCTGATCAAGCCCGTCTGTACTTGCACCCAGTATGTCTGCGGGGATCAGTCCGAAGTAACAGATGGACTCACTGAGCCCGGGGTCGTTACCCAAACCTTGCAGGAATACCCAGGCCAGTATGTTCAGGCCGATCAGGATGAACGTCGCGAACGGCGTGTTCTGGGTGGGGTTTTCGTCGCGCAGGGGAAACATCAGGGAACCCTTAGAGTAGTTGTTTCAGCGCGATGATCAGCGCATCGTTTTCTGCTGGCGTACCAATGGTGATGCGCAGCTTGTCACCCAACTCAGGGGTGTCGAAATAGCGCACCAGTATGTGTCGTTCTTTCAGCCCGACGTAGAGCTCACGAGCAGAGCGACGCGATGAGTTGGCTTGCACCAGGATGAAATTCGATTCACTGGGCGGGCTCGGCAGCCCGAGATTTTCCAGCACCGCACCGACACGAACACGTTCGGCGCGAACGCTCTCCCAGGTTGATCGTGCGTACGCCTGATCTTCGATAGCGGCGAGGCCGAGCACCTGGCTCAGATGATTGAGGTTGTAGCTGTCGCGAGTCTTCCACATGATCGGTTCGATGAGCGTTGGGTCCCCGATCAGATAGCCCAACCGCAAGCCGGCAAGGCCATAACCTTTGCTGAACGAACGCAGCAGGAGAATGTTGTTGTGCTCTCGAACGAGTTGCGTTGCATCGTGCTGATGGGCTGGATCGACAAAATTCACGTAGGCCTCGTCGACGAGGAGGACACCATCCTGTTGCTGCGCGATCTCCCCGTACGTGGAGAGGCCTGTCAACGTTCCGGATGGTGCATGTGGATTCACCAGACAGGTTAACCGTGACTGGGCCTGTTTGAGTTGGCGACCGATATCTTCGGGCATCGACCAGTCGGCTCCGAGCGGTACGGTGTGTAATCGCGCATCCTGAATCTGTGCCAGAACGCTATAAAGTGAGTAGCTGGGTGTCGCCATCGAAAACGTCGCGCCTGGGTCGACAAATGTCGTCAGCGCCAGACGCAGTGCTTCATCACCACCATTGGTCAGCAGAAAGTGTTCAGGCGACAGACTGTGGAGTTGGGCCAGTGCCTCGCGAAGTGCACGTGCGGTGGGCTCCGGGTATCGTCGCAGCGACGCGATACTGAAATCGCGCAACGCTGCCTGCACACGAGGGCTCGATGGATATGGATTTTCATTGGTATTGAGCTTGATGGTGCGAGCGTCCTGCGGCTGCTCGCCCCACGCGTAACCCTCCATCGTGGTTATGTTGCGGCGTACAAAGGTCACGATTTTTCTGCCAAGGCACGCGTTGGTTCATCCGCTGGGCCGAGTAGATGCGCCAGCCACTCCGTTCCTGGGTTGGCTTCGAGGGCGATTTTTGCAGTGATGGTCAACGGCACCGAAAGCAGCATGCCCACCGGTCCAAGCATCCATCCCCAGAAAACCAGGGAAAGAAATACGATCAGGGTTGAAAGTCCGAGGCCTCTACCCATGTACCGCGGCTCGATGACGTTGCCCATGATCAGCTCGATGAGAAGATAACCGGCAGCAACCAGCAGGGCAGGACCCACCCCAAGTTGTACCAACGCCAGCAGCACGGCGGGTATGGCAGCGATGATCGAACCGATGTTGGGTATGTAGTTCAACAGAAAGGAAAGCAATCCCCATAACAGCGGGAAGTCGACACCGGTGAAGAGCAGCAAAAAATAGACGAGAGTGGCGGTCACGGCGCTGACAGAAGTTTTGATCGCGATGTACCGATTCACGTTGTCTGCAAACTGCGAAAAGTACGGCATGCTCTGTTCAGGTGTCTTGAGGACGTCGCGCAGCTTTCTCGGAAAACTCGATGCTTCAGCAAGTATGAAAATCACGGTGAACAGAATAAGCAAGCCGTTGCTCAGTGCATTGCTCAGCCCTCTCAACGTATTGCCGGCGACATCCAGCGCCATCCCGACGTTGAGGTATTCGCGCAGGATGTCCTTGGGTATTTCCAGGCCGGAGGACGCAACCCACAGCAAGGTGCTGTTGGACAGCGTGTTGAGGCGCTCCTGATAAAAAGGCAGGGAGTCGGAGAACGCGTTTGCTGACTGCGCGACAAGCGCGCCGATGCTGACCAGCAGCACGACGATGCCGAGTATCACGAGGATCATTGCCAACGACTGGGGAATGCGGCGCTTCTCGAGCCAGAACATTGGGGGCGCGGCGATGATGGCAAGAAAGGCAGCCAGCAGAAAGGGCACCATGACCGCTTCGGCCGCCTTGATGCCCGCAACAATGATGACAAGGGCTGCGGCGATCAGGATGCCGCGTCCGGAAGATTCAGCCATGGCAGGTCAGCGCGAGTGGGTGAGAGGCGACATTCTAACCCGGACTATTCATGAATAGTCCTACCTGACAGTTCGCCGATGCTGCAGGCTGGGTAGCTGTTGGCGGACCTGTTGTACCTGCACAGGATCAATGAGCCCGAGAATGAAGCCGTCTCCAGTGGGCAGCTCAGTTATGACCTCGCCCCACGGATTGATGATGAGACTGTGGCCATAGGAGTGGCGCTTACCCCAGTTGTTGCCATGTTGGGCGGGCGCGATGACATAACTCTGCGCTTCGATGGCACGCGCGCGCAGCAGAACGTGCCAATGTGCCTTCCCAGTGGTCGCGGTAAACGCTGACGGTACGGTCAGCGCGATGGCACCTTGGTCGACCAGGCTCTGATAGATGTAAGGAAAGCGAACGTCGTAGCAAATACTCAAACCCAACGTGCCGAAACCGAGTTGCGTGGTGACAACGCTCGTGCCGGGAATGGTGCGGGCAGATTCGTTGAGTACTGTGCCATCGGCAAGGGAAATGTCGAACATGTGAATCTTGCGATACATCGCAACGATGTCGCCGGTCTTCGAGAGGTGCACACAGGTGTTGTAGGCTTTGCCAGATGTGTTGGACTGCTCGTGAAATCCGCCGAGAATAAGATCGCAGCCGGTTTCGGTCGCGAGGCGTTGGCATCGTTCGAGTATCGGGCCGCCTTGCGGTAGGGGTTCGACGATCTTCTGCTTGGCCTCATCGGGCCCGAGAAAGGCAAATGCCTCCGGAACCATGATGACTTCGGCACCGGCAGCCGCCGCGCTCATGCCAAGTGCGCAAATCGTGTCGAGGTTTTTGTTGACGTCCGGCCCCGCACAATTCTGGATGGCCGCGACCAGCGTTGGTTTGGACATGGGTCGGTTCCGCTAAGATTGACCCCCATTCTGGCATAGACGCGCAGCGGCGGGTGTGCGGTTGAGGCCATACCTCATTGTGGGGAGCGGTCTCCGACCGCGATTGTTGGGATCATCGGAGATCGCGATCAGGGGATCGTTCCTACACTGTTGGCGATATGCGACACCTCTTGTGGGAGATGTTGGTGGCATCGAAGATCGCGATCAGGAGATCTACACTGTTGGCGACCCGCGACACCTCTTGTGGGAGCGGTCTCCAGACCGCGATTGTTGGGATCATCGGAGATCGCGATCAGGAGATCTACAGCGATGGTTGGAACCAATCGCTTAGAAATCAGGCTGCATGCAATGAATTTTTTTACCGAGATACGCCTCAAGCGCCGGCAGGTTGAACGCATCGTCTTCGCTCACGAAGCTGATACTGATCCCTTCCGCACCTGCACGGCCTGTTCGACCAATCCGGTGCACGTAGTCTTCGGCATCTTCCGGTAAATCGTAATTCACCACGTGCGAAATCCCCTCAACGTGAATGCCTCTGCCAGCGACGTCCGTCGCGACGACATACTTGAGGTTACCTTCCTTAAACCGGGTCAGTGTCGACAGCCGCTTGCGCTGCGGCACGTCACCGGCCAGTGGTTCACATTCGATGCCATGTTTGATCAGGTATCGATACAGCTCGTGGGTTGAATCGCGCCGGTTAGCGAATATCAGCATTCGTTCGGGTTTTGTCTGTTTGATGAACTCAACCAGTCGTCGGGCTTTGTGATCGCTGCTGACCAACCAGAACTTCTGCTCGACGGTGTCCGTGGTGACCTGCTCGGGCATGATCGAAACGTGTTCTGGTTCCAGGGTCCACGCCTGGGCCAGTCGCATGACGTCCTCATTGAACGTGGCACTGAAGAACAGCGTCTGACGCTTTCGCTTCGGTGGAGTCTGATAGACGATCTTGCGGACATCGGGCACAAATCCCATATCCAGCATGCGATCTGCTTCGTCGATGACAAGAATTTCCACGTGCCGCAGGCTCACGTCGCGCCTTGTGATGAAGTCCAGCAGACGGCCTGGTGTGGCCACAAGAATGTCGAGCGGTTTGGAGTGCATACGCTCGCGTTGTCGCTGCATGTCCATGCCGCCGACAACTGCTACCGTGCGCTCTTCCATATAACGACCGATGGCTTTGGCGTCGCCTTCGATCTGCAGCGCCAACTCGCGGGTCGGTGCGAGGACCAGCGCGCGTGGAGATCCCGGTTCGGCTGGCCGCCCCAGCGGGTTTTCAAAACAGTGGGTCAGAATGGTGATCAGGAACGCGGCGGTCTTGCCGGTACCGGTCTGTGCCTGGCCGGTCACGTCGTAGTCGGCAAGGCTCATCGGCAGCACGGCACTTTGTATCGGCGTGCAGTACTCGTATCCTAATTCGTGGATGCCACGCACGAGCGGCAGCGGCAGCGCATAGTCGTGGAAGCGGTCCTTGCCTTCAGCAAGGGCAATTTCATAGTCGCTCAGTTGCCATTGACTCATGCGGTTTGCATGCTTTTAATGGTCGTGAGTTTCACGCAGATAACAAGAACGTCCATGGCTGCCTCCAGAGCATCCAGTTCAGCAAAAGTCGGAGCAATACGGATATTGCGATCTTCAGGGTCTAGCCCGTAGGGAAAGGTGGCGCCTGCAGCAGTCATAACGAGACCGGCCTCTTTCGCCATGGAGACCACACGTTTCGCAAGTCCAGGCATCACATCAAGTGATACGAAGTAACCCCCTTTGGGGTTGGTCCAGGTGGCGATACCCAGTCCGCTGAGGCCAGCATGCAGCTTTTTGGCCACCAAGTCGAATTTGGGGCGCAGAATTTCTGCGTGCGCCTGCATGTGAGCGGTCAATCGACCATTCAGGAATCGAGCGTGACGCAGCTGATTGAGTTTGTCGTATCCTACAGTCATGACACTCAATTGCTCTTCGATTCGTTTCAGAACGGATTCGTCGCTGCCCACGAAAGAGACACCAGCGCCAGCAAAGGTGATCTTCGACGTCGAGCCAAATTGCACCATGTGTCGCTGTGTATCAGCCAGATCCGCAGCAGCAAAAAGACTGGTCAGACGCGGCGCCGGAAACAACAGGTCATGCACGGCATAAGCGTTGTCCCACATGACCACAAAGTCCCTGGCCGCCGCGATCTTCGGTAGCTCAGCCATCTGCAGGACGACGTCATCGCTGTAGATGCAACCTGTTGGATTAGCGTACTTGGGTACGCACCAGATGGCCTTGATGGACGCGTCTCGCCTGACCGCTTCCCGTACCGCCTCCATGTCCGGCCCTTCATTGCCAAGGGCAACGTTCTGCATCTCGATGCCTAGCGACGCGGTCAACGCGAAGTGGCGATCGTAGCCAGGAACCGGTGTGAGTACCCGTACCTTGCCACTCTCCTGCCAAGGTGTCATGCCCTGCCACAAGCCACGGTGTAATGCGGTTTCCATGACGAGATGCATCAGTGCCAGACTGGAATTGCCAGCCGCCAGTACGTTGGCGGCGGGGACGTCCAGGATCTGCCCACCCAACTCCCGCGCTTCGACGATGCCACGCAAGCCGCCATAGTTGCGGACGTCCACGCCTTCGCGACTCTTGTAGTCCCCATGGATCTGGTGGTCGACCGCGTTCGATAGATCGAGTTGTGCGGAGCCCGGTTTGCCGCGGGTGAGATCCAGCGCGAGGCGATTGGACGTCAGTTTGCTGAAAATGGCTTGCAGTTCGCTTTCGAGGACCTGTCGCAGTTCTCGGTTCAGTGTTGCCCAGGCGGTCGACGTTGCCTGCGCAGTCATGGCAATAGCCCCACGGTTTCTTCGACTCCAAGCATGAGGTTGAGGTTTTGTACCGCTGCACCCGAGGCACCCTTGCCAAGATTGTCATAACGAGCGGTCAGCAGGATCTGATCTGCACCGGCGAACACCATCAGTTCGATACGATTGCTGTCGTTGCACGTCGTCGGGTCGAGGTAACCGGCGTCCAGCGCGTCCGCAGCGCCATAGGGAAGGACCTTCACAAAGGGTTCGCCCTGGTAACGATCCGCCAGAAGATCACGCGCCTGCTCGGCCGTACACCGCAAATCGTTGGTGAACAGCGGTACATGGACCAGCATGCCCTTGTAGTAGTTGCAGACGATCGGCGCAAAAAGCGGGCGAATCGATGTGTTTGCGTATTGATGCATTTCCGGTACGTGCTTGTGGGCGAACGATAGACCATACGGGCGCGCACCAAATTCTTCTGCCTGGTCGGGCGTGGCAGCACGATAGCGCTCGATCATCTGCTTGCCTCCGCCGGAATATCCGGACAGGGCGTGACATGTCAGTGCACGCTGCGCCGAGAGTACGCCTGCGTCGATAAGCGGACGTATCATGAGAATGAACCCTTGTGGGTAGCAGCCGGGATTGGAAACGAGGCGAGCGGATCGAATTCGTTCGCGCCCAGCCGCATTCAGCTCCGGCAATCCGTAGGCCCAGTCAGGTGCAACACGATACGCAGAGCTTGCGTCAATCAATCGCGTCTTGCCCCCGGCAATTGAAGCTGCAAGCGCAACGGCTTCCCGGGCTGCGTCGTCGGGCAAGCAGAGGATTGCAGCATCGGCCGCCGCCAGGGCCTCGCGACGCTTGTCTGGACTTTTCCGGTCTGCGTCAGAGAGTGTAATGAGGCTCAGGTCCTGGCGATTGCGCAGGCGATCAGTGATTTCGATTCCCGTCGTGCCTGCCTGACCATCGATAAAAACGTACTGCATGTTGGGGGCGGTGAAGTAGAAGGCGGGCAGTATAAAGAACGCTGGAATGAAGCGGTATTCCCGCTCGGTCCGGTTGGGCTAGTCCTTAACCTCAATCGGACAATAATTACGCAACCGAAAATGCTGCGCAGGGGTATTCAGAGCTTCGGAACGATTGCCAGTGTGTGTGAGCACCCTGCGGGAGATCTCCTGCGCGTGAACCGTTGGTTCCGTGATTTTGTGGGAGCGATCTCCTGATCGCGATCTTCGATGGTCCCGGCAATCGCGGTCAGGAGACCGCACACAAGAGATGTCGCGAGTCACCAAACGTCCGGATGCGAATTCATGACCTGTGGGAGCGATCTCCTGATCGCGATCTTCGATGACGCCGACAATCGCCGTCGGGAGATCTCCCACAGGAGACCACTTCCACCAAGCGACCGCTGAAATCGTCAGACTGGGTTAGTGGTGCGTCGGAAGCTTTAACGATTATTGTCAAACAAAGTTAACTAACGCGTCCTTAACGAACGCGACCCGAGTCAGCGAAGGATCAGTTGCCCGCTTTTTGCCGCAACCACTTCGCGAACTGGTCGTAAGGCTGGATTTCACCGACGCCGGAACCCTGCACAGTCTGAAAACCCAGATCCTTGAATCGTTGCACCAGCTTTGGTTCTTTCACGCCGGTAGCGACCAGCTTCAGGTTCGCCCGTTTAAACATCTCGAATATGAGTGTCCGCAATGCCGGCGGCACACTCTTGCTGAGCATTGTGCGCGAAAACGCGATCTCATCAGCGGGCAGCATGCCGATCTGCGCCA
>JAYSTS010000058.1:0-7584 GCA_043719475.1 Gammaproteobacteria bacterium
ATCTGGGTGATAGCCGACCCCGAAGCGCTACTTGATACAGATCACTTCCTTGGAGACTTTGGCGAAGCGCTGGGGGGCTTTGGATTTGAATCCTGGCACCTCGTGGAACGCCGCTCGCTTCCAGGCGCCAACTGGAAACTCGCGTTCGATGCGCACCTGGAGTTCTACCATCTGCCGGTGCTGCATCGAAACACGTTTGGTCCGACGACGAATAATCAGGCGTTGTACTATTTCGATGGCCCACATGAGCGGTTGATTCGGCCGATTGGCCTCGACAAGCCTGGTATACCAGCCGATGCCGACATATTTCAGTGGCGCGATAGACCCGTGACCGATTGGCCAACCGAGGCCATGCTGCTTGGGGAGTGGATTCTCTTTCCAAATGTCTCGATCAACAGTTTTTACACCGGCGGTCGCGGTGTCCTGATGTCGCAGATCTTTCCGGGCGCCACGGTGGGCGAGTCGATCACGATCCAGTCGTACTTCATGCAGAACGAACCGGATGCAGCACAGCTGGCCACAGCGCAGGCAAACTGCGAATTCCTCGCACGTGTGGTCCGTGATGAGGACCTGGCCAACTCGTATAACCAGCAGCGTGCGCTCGGATCGGGGATGCTGAAGGAGGTCTGTTTTGGTCGTAATGAAGGCGGTGGACAGCACTTTCATCGTTGGCTGGATGCGGTGCTCGTTACACCGGACGACGCGTTGACGGGTTTGTTTACCGGCCACTCTGACCGACTACTCTGACAGACCACGTAGTGCTTGAGTTGAGCGGCGGGTGGATCGGATCTGCTTGCCTAACCTGCTGGTCCACGTTTCGCTGAAGGTGTTTCTGCATGTGCAGTACCCGACAGATTTAGCTCGCGAGTCGTTGCTTCCAGCATGGGCTATGAAATAATCCAGCCACCTTCAACGATCGAAAAGGAGATCAGTATGTCGAAAGGTGAGGATCGGAAAAAGGAAACCAAGAAAAAGCCGGAGAAGACGTTAAAGGAAAAGCGTGCGGCCAAGGCAGCCAAAAAAGGCTGACAGCTGTATTCCCGTCCGCTTCCGGGGTGCGCTTCGGGAGCCGGACGGCTCATATGCTACCCGCTCTTTGACCGCCCGCCTCATGGCAGCGTTCTGACTCGTTCTGCTGGTATCGCCAGCTGCTGCATGAAGTAGCGTTTGAACTCTTCTTCCCACGGTTGCTCTTTCACTGCCAGTTCCATACAGATCAGCCAGGCATCCTTCTCCACGGAGCCTATCGCGAAGCGTTGGTGTACGCCGGGAATGCTGATGGCGCCGTATTTTTCCTGGTAGTGCCTCGGTCCGCCCAACCATCCACACAGGAATCTGGCGAGCTTGTCTCGGGCACTGCACAGGTCCTGCGCATGCAGCCGACGGATAACCTGTGCCTCAGGGACCGAGTCCACATTGGAATAGAATTGATCGACCAAGGCGCGCAGACCTGCTTCGCCGCCAGCGGCGTGAAATGATGAATCGCCGATCCCGTAGGTGCTGGTCATGGTTGTCGTCCGACAAACTTGTGAAGGGGTGGGGTTGGGAGAGCGCTTCCGGCTCCCTTATTTGGCCGGTTCCAGGCGGTAGCCAGTGATACCCAGATCGCGATTTGGGTCGAAGTTGGTATAGTTGGTCAGGAACTGGCGACCATCACCCAGTTGCCATGCAGTTGAGTAGTGGATGGACAGATCAAGCTGCTGTCCGCTGTTTGGATCGCGCCACGGCGCCACTTCCTGGATGGTGTCCTTGAACGTCTCGTGCTGGCGGGTGGTGCTGGCATCATTGCTGGCGACGATCTGGTTATTGATGCGACCGATTTCGCTGATCGTGTCCATTCGCAGCTGATGACGCGCAGTCATTCCCGCTAGATTGATTTCCGCCGTGCGGCGACTGTGCCACTCCTGAATCGAGCGGATCTGGCGCTGGTTCAAAGTCGCAACGGCCTGCCTCGACCAGGCGATGAGCTGTTCGCCCCAGAGCTTGTCGGGCCGGCTAGAGCGTCGCACATGTTCCAGTACTGCAAAGTCGAGCAGACCGTCGGGGGCACGCAAGGCTATCGGCGTATCTGACCAGGCGACCATGGTGCCCTGCAAATCGGAAATCGTGATGGTCGCGACCAGGCTCTCCCGCATGGGAATTCCCTGCAGTTCGTAGCCGATTAATAGCTCACCACTATCAAAGCGCACTTGCTCGGGACCGGTGTTTTGCGTCGGTTGGCTGTTGCGCATCGCTTCTGCCAATTCGGGCCTTTCGCGAAAGTCGAGCACTCGAGCCGCTGGTCTGCTTTGTTGTGCGAGAAACTGAAGATACTCGCGGGCCGAGCGCATCGGGGCGGCGGGGCAGGGGTTCATGGCCACGAGGCCTGCAGGTGCGGACTCCACTTGCCAGGTGAGGCCGGGAAACAGGCTGATGCCGTGCATCCCGTCAGCCGAGGATGCAGCCCAGTTGAATGCATAGGTGTTGCCGATGCATTCGACGCTACGGTTCCACTCGACACCACCCTGCACTGACCAGCCTTGTGGGACATCGATCTGCATCGCCGGCATCGGTTGTCCAAAGCCGGTTGCATCCATGATGGTTGCCGTTTGCATGCTGGTGACCGACGGCCGCGAATTGCGGGCCAGTTCGACGGCGCCTGAAACGAGAGGTCGACGATCAAAAAAGACGCCGCTTTGATGCAGCTCGATGATTTTGTGCGCGGCAGAAGGCGCTTGTTCAGGTGGCAGCGCAGGCGGTTGTTGCGGGGAGGAGGGCTGTGTCACCTGGGGCGCACTGACCTGCGAGTCCGGTTTTTCAGCCCCGCATGCAGCGAGCCAGACAATAGCCAGAGCGAGCCTGAGGAGTCGCATTGAACTCTGCGGATCCAGTTTCGATCCGAGATCTCTACAACCGCTGGTTGAACTCGACCATGTTGCCACTGGGATCATGCGTGAACGCCTGAATGCAGACTTTCGGGATTTGCCGCGCCTCAGAGCAGCGGAAACCGGCGTCGCGCACCGCAGCGGTCACAGCGGCGAGGTCTTTGACTTCAAACGCAAAGTGCTGCTCTTTTGGCGGCGCTGTGGATTCGATGCCCAGAAGGTGAACTTCCTGAACGCCACTACGCAACCAGGCGCCAGGAAACCCGAGATCTGGTCGTGGCAGCTTTTCCATGCCGAGCACATTGACGTAGAAGCCGACCGCGTCGTCGACGTTTTTCACGTTGATGGAAACATGATGTATGCCGGTGAGGAGCATGGAAGTTCTCCGATTCAGGTGAGCTTCGAGAATATCACGGGGAGTTAACTGCCGGCGCTGCGGACGTCGTTAGCGTGCTTAGTGTTTGCGGATCGGTGAAGCCATGTGGAAGCCAACCCTTGCTCTTCTGGAATGCTGCGATGGCACGACGGGTTTCAGGCCCGATGAGGCCATCGATCGCGCTCACCTCAAAACCCTGAACGGCCAGGTTGCGCTGCACAGTCTGGATGGTTAACGAAGGCAGACGTTTGGGTGCGTTCTCCGGGATGGGCCGCACCAGTTTGCCACCGCCCGCGATCTGATCTGCGAGGCGACCAACACTGATGGCGTAGTACTCTGAGCGGTTCCACTTCATGATCACATCGAAGTTGGGATAGGCGATAAAGGCAGGTCCCTCCGCTCCACTGGGTAGAATGATCCGGGCAGGGGTCTGCGACACTTTCAACGGACGACCCATCGAATCGCGTACGCCCATCACCGACCAGGTGGCGAGTGGCTGAACCTGATCCAGCAACAAGTAGTCGAAACCATCCGGCAGCAGCACTTCGCGCCCCCAGCGCATACCCGTTTGCCAACCCAATGCCGCCAGAAATCGAGACGCCGAGACGAGCGCATCGGTGGTGCTGTTCCAGAGGTCTCGCTTGCCGTCACCATCACCATCGGCCGCATGTTTGAGCCAGGCGGATGGCATGAACTGCATGTTGCCCATCGCGCCGGCCCAAGAACCAGTAAGCCCCTCGAACGTGCTGTCGCCTCGATCAACAATCAGCAGCGCATTGATGAATTCCTGTCGAAAGAAGTCGCTGCGCCTTGAATCACAGGCAAGATTTGCCAATGAGGCGGGCACAGAGCGATTGCCGAGGGTCTTGCCGAAATCCGTTTCCAGCCCCCAGAACGACAGCAGGTAGTGTGGGGGAACCCCGGTTTCGCGCTGTATGCGTTCCAGCAGTTCCTGGTGTTTGAGCAGCAGGGCGCGTCCTTCCGAGATTCTGCCGTTGGTGACGCGCACCGGGAAATAACCAGCGAATGTATTGGTGAACTCGGGTTGAGCCTGATCGAGAGCGAGAACACTGCGGTCTTCACGAATGGTGCTGCGCGCGCTATTCAGCGTGGTATCGGTAACACCGAGCAGCTGTGCCTCAGCCAACAACCTGTCCACACACAGGTCAAAGGCAGGCGCAGTGATTGGGGGTTGTTCCTGTGCAACGGTCGGAATCGCCGTCGGCGCAGCCAGATCTGCTCCGGCCTCCTCGGCGCTGACGTGCGGGGAAGTGATCGCGAGTAGAGCAGCCAGCGCCAGCGGTCGATACGGAATCTTAATCGACCAGTGACCGGCCGATAACGTAACGCATGATCTCACTGGTCCCTTCAAGAATCTGATGCACGCGGAGGTCACGGAGGAATCGTTCTACCGGATAGTCCATCAGATAGCCATAACCACCGTGCAGCTGCAAGGCGTTATTGACGATTGCCGAGCCGGCTTCGGTCGCCATCAATTTTGCCATTGCCGCGAATGGCGTTTTGTCCGATGCATTCTCCGTTACCTTGAGCGCAGCGATGTAGAGCAAGGCACGCGATGCTTCGAGTTGTGTAACCATATCGGCGAGGGCGAACTGAGTGTTCTGAAAGTCGGCGATACGCTGGCCGAACTGGTTGCGTTCCTTGACATAGGCTACGGTGTCATCAAGACATCGTTGTGCCCCGCCAAGTGAGGCCGCGCCGATGTTGACCCGGCCACCATCGAGCCCAGCCATCGCAATGCGAAATCCCTCACCTTCGGTGCCGACCAGATTGGCGGCCGGTACCTTGACGTTGTCGAACATCACCATGGCGGTGGGTTGAGAGTGCCAACCCAGCTTGCGCTCCTGAGCACCGAAACTGACGCCCGGCATGTCCTTCTCAACGACCAGGCAGGAAATACCGCGTGCGCCCTGTCCACCGGTACGCGCCATTACTACATAAATTTCATTTTCGCCGGCTCCGGAGATGAACGCCTTGTTGCCGCTGAGCACGTAATGGTCGCCATCGCGTCGAGCCGTCGTTTTGAGGGAGGCCGCATCCGAGCCTGCACCGGGCTCGGTCAGACAATAACTCGCCATGTGCTCCATGGTGATGAGCTTTGGCAGGTAAGCCGAGCGAACCGCGTCGCTACCAAAGCCATCGATCATCCAGGCGGCCATGTTGTGGATCGAGATGAAGGCAGATGTGGACGGGCACCCATAAGCGAGCGCTTCGATGATGAGCGCAGATTCCAGACGGCCAAGACCACAGCCACCCATCGCCTCGCTGATATAGATCGACCCAAAACCCAGTTCCGCCGCCTGGCGGATGGTGTCACGCGGGAAGATCTTGTGTTCGTCCCAATGCGCGGCATGGGGAGTGATCGTATCAGCAGTGAATCTTCGGGCCATCTCCTGTATGGCGCGCTGATCCTCGGTCAGTTGGTAGTTCATCGTTTCTAAGTCTCAGGTCTGACCTTATCTAGTCTGTCCGTCTCTGGTCTGGCTGAACGGCGAATGGTTTCGTCTGGACTTCGTGCAGGCAACTGCCAACACCGATCGCTGCCTGCGACCGGGGAAGTGGGAATGCTGAAGAAGTCTAGCGGGTGTCAGCCGCCAGCATTCATGCTCTGGGCAATCACCGCAAAGCCGGTGGTTGCGGCCAATCGCTTGCCGACGACGGCCTGATAGGCACCGCTGTCGTACCAGGCTTTGGCTGCCTCGGTATTCGGAAACTTGATGATGACGGTCTGTGGACCGGGAGGGGTGCCTTCCACGGTGACGGCCGCGACATCAAAGGACACCAGCTCTGCGCCGTGAGCGGCGAGTGTGGGGCCTGCGCCGGCGGAGTATTCGCGATAGAGCGCTGGATCCTTGACGACATACTGGGCAATGAAATAAGCGGCCATGTTCTTCCCCCAAGTGTTGTATTGATGCGTCGTTGAGTTGACGCGTTGCTGGTATCGAAAATTGACAGCAGGCAATGGTACCGTGAGTGCCTCCAGACGAACAGACAACGGTGACTGTTTTATGCCGAAGCTTCGCGTGATTTTGACTCGCAGGTGGCCACAACCGGTCGAAGATCGATTGGCTGGATTGTGCGATCTGTCCATCAATGACGACGACCATCCATTCAGCGCCGCCGAGCTTGCACAGGCGCTTCGAGCGTGTGATGTGCTTGGTGCCACGGTCACGGATCGCCTGGATGCAGTCCTCTTGAGTGCACCTGATCGACGTACTCGGTTGATCGCCAATTTCGGCGTCGGGTTCAACCATATCGACAAAGCAGCCGTTATGGCTGCCGGGTTGGCAGTGACCAACACTCCCGGGGTACTGACCGATGCGACTGCGGACATCACAATGACCCTGATGTTGATGTGCGCTCGCCGGGCCGGAGAAGGCGAGCGATTGTTGCGTGCCGGGCGCTGGCCCGGCTGGTCACCGACATCACTTCTCGGTACCCAGGTGTCTGGCAAGACGCTCGGCATCATTGGCATGGGCAGGATCGGGCTTGCCACCGCTCGCCGGGCACATTTCGGTTTCGGAATGAAGATCCTCTATCACGGACGTCAGCGGCTTTCGCTGCTGGATGAAACCGTATTCGGAGCCACCTGGCATGAGGACCTTGACGCGATGCTCACGCAGTGTGACTTCGTCTCGTTGCACTGCCCCAGCACGCCGCAGACCCATCATTTGCTTGATGCACGGCGCCTGGCTTTGCTCCCGGCCCATGCGTTTGTGATCAACACGGCGCGTGGTGACGTGATTGATGAGGCGGCACTGGCAAGCGCATTAAACGCGGGTCGCCTGGCAGGTGCCGGGCTGGATGTCTATGAGGCAGAGCCGGTCGTGCACCCAGAATTGCTGCCGCTGGAAAACGTCGTCCTGCTGCCACATCAGGGCAGTGGATCGCGCGAAACTCGTGAGGCTATGGGGCACTGTGCGGCAGATAACATCGAGGCGTTTTTAATGGGGAATTGCCTGCCAAACCAGGTCATCTAACCTCAATTGGACAAAAATTACGCAACCGAAAATGCTGTGCAGGGGTATTCAGACCTTCGGAACGATTGACTGGAGAAAAGGTCGGGATGGCAGAGGAAATCAAACCGTAAGTTCACAACCGATGAAGTTGGCAGATTCAGTCATGAGACGTCGAGTAAAAACGCCCTGAGGGAGCGATCTTGCGATCGAGAACTGTTGGTTCCATGACTTTGTGGGAGATCTCCTGATCGCGATCTTCGATGATCCCAACAATCGCGGTCAGGAGACCGCTCCCAGTGTGCCCGGCATGGGCATGTACTAGCTGACTGAAAGGTGTCAGCCGGAAGACGTGACTGAAACCGTA
>JAYSTS010000059.1:0-3286 GCA_043719475.1 Gammaproteobacteria bacterium
CCTGCCACTTCGTGCAATCACAACCGCATGCCTGATCCTGATGACCTCAAGCTTGCTGGCTGCGCCAGGCACACAGTACCGAGTCACCATAACCAACATCACCAAGGCTCAAACCTTCACTCCTCAATTAGTCGTAACGCATCGGGAACATGTTGCCCTCTTCAACCTGGGCCGGCCTGCTTCTCCTGGTCTTGCATTCCTCGCGGAGGATGGCAATACCGGCCTGCTCGCCGGGGAACTCACAAGCCTGGCGGGAGGAGCGGCTACTCCCCAGACCATTGGCGGATTACTGGCACCCGGGGCGAGTGCGTTCATAACCGTATCGCCAACACGCCATCAGACACATCTCAGCGTTGCGGCCATGTTGATCCCGACCAACGATACCTTCATGGCAGTCACCCGATTGCGTCTGCCACGTGTGGGCCAGCGGGTGGCATTCGCCCGAGCCTACGATTCAGGTACTGAAGCGAACGACCAGAACTGCCGCAATATCCCGGGGCCACGCTGTGGTGGCACGGGCCATTCGCCTGGCGCCAACGCGGGTGAGGAAGGTTATGTCCACATCGGGAATGGATTTCATGAACTGGCACCGGACGTTGGTGGGGACATTCTTTCACCGCTGACCTACGACTGGCGGAACCCTGTTGCTGAGATCGTTGTCGAAAGAATCAGGTAGATGTGAGACCGGGTCCTTAGGCCTCCTCGAATTGGTCGAGAAGTAAAGTGTGAAGGCATCGATCAAAGGGGATGAGTGGTAAGTATTTTGGCGGACTACAAAGCTGACGAAGTACGTTGGCGGGCAATGGTGATTCGAGCTCAGTCCGGTGATGAAGCGGTCTATCGGCTGCTTCTCATCGAGCTTGCTTGTGTCACCCGTGCGTTTCTGCTCTCTCGCTTTGGATATTTTGAGCAGCTTGAAGACGTCGTGCAGGAAAGCCTAATCGCTTTGCATCGCGCCCGTCATACTTATCGTCCTAATCAACCGTTTCGAGCCTGGTTTTTCGCGATCGTGCATAACCGATGTATTGATAGCCTGCGTAAACGGCTGCGGAATGAAAGAACGCAGGATGCTCTCGCCGATAATCTGGTCGAAGCGACGGAGGATCTGGATACTTCAATCTACGAAGGCCAACTGCTCTCCCGATTGCGACCTCCTTATCGACAGGCTTTTACGCTCACCAAACTCGAAGGTTTGAGTATTGCGGAGTCGGCCGAACAACTCGGGATCAGCGAAGCAACGCTACGGGTGCGGGTGTTTCGCGCCTTGAGAATGGTCCGGCAAATGCTCCAGGCAGATATTGCATGAATACGCGCGATACCGACGAGTTGATCAACCGTTTGAGCCTGGATCGTCTGATCCCAGACTCGGTCATGCCCTCAGGTCGGGTTACGTTGGTCTGGTATTTTCTGACGGTTGCCTACGTTACCGCGTGCCTTCTCGTGCTTGGTCCACTTCGCCCAGGCTGGTCGGATCAGATGCTCGCGCATCCTCGGTTTGCACTCGAGTTTGTCGCCGGTCTTGGAGCAAGCGTTCTGTTTGCGCTGGCAGGATTTCGACTGGCCATACCTGGATTGTCGGTACGGTCGATCCAGTTTGTAGGCTTGTTTTTGCTGGTGATCTGGCTTGGCAGCTTTCTGTTCGGAATGGGCGGATATCCGGCGATTGAAGGCAGTATGCTGGGCAAACGCGAAGGATGTGTGAGCGAAGCGTTGATCCTGTCAGGGCCGCCGCTGGTGGTTGCAATCCTCCTCATTCGCCGCCGCTTTGTTCTTCATCCGGTGCGTGCCGCCGCAAGTCTGGCTGGCGCGACAGCCATGATTCCCGCAGGGCTCATGCAAATCGCGTGCATGTATGACCCTGTCCACATCTTCACCTATCACGTCTTACCAGCGGCTCTGGTCCTCGTGATGGTAGTTCTGGTGGCTGTTTTGGTTCCGGGCATCGGCGTGCGGAGTCCGTCACGACCGCTATGACGCGTGGTTGTTTGCCCCAGCGGAACCTTGGGTGATGTCGATGTCGAAGACGCGGCCAACCAGGATGTGTGTCCTCATGCCTTCTCCTCGACGTGCGAGCCGTCGGACTGCGGAATGAAGGACACCCAGACTAGTGGATATGGGTTGCCCATATTACTGTATGCGGCTAATGTGGGTAAAATGGATATGGGTGTACGGGAAGATCTGTGAAAACAACGATTGAAATCAAGGACGAACTGCTCATGAGCGCAAAGAAACTGGCGGAACGTACGGGCCGTCCGTTACGGGCTGTGGTCGAAGACGGGTTACGGTTGATCTTGTCGGAGCAGCTTCGCGGTCAGACCTTCCAACTGAAGGACTGCAGCGTTGGGGATCCAGACCGGCCTGACCCGCTCGAATCCTTGAGCTGGCAGGATCTCCGCGAGGAGATCTATGGCGAGCACGGTCACAGATGATAGCGGTCGACACCAATCTACTCGTCTATGCACATCGCCGAGAATCCCGTTTTCACGTGGCCTCTTTTGAGGTAATTCGTTCACTCGCCGAGGGACACTTGCGTTGGGCAATACCCTGGCCTTGCATCTACGAGTTCTTCAGTGTGGTCACCAACCCACGAATCTGGAAGGAGACCGCTTCTTCCCCTGCCGAGGCTGGTAGCCAGATTGGTGCCTGGTTGAATTCGCCAACGCTCATGTTGTTGAACGAGAACGACCGCTTTTCGGAGGTTCTCCTGCCGCTGATCCTGCACCCGCGAGTACGTGGGGCGGTCGTGCATGACGCTCGCATCGCCGCACTGTGTCTGGCGCATGGGGTCGAGGTGCTGCTCACGAAGGATCGCGATTTTCAGCACTTTCCGAAGCTGACCATTCGCGATCCTACGATCTGATCGCACCACCCACTTCTCGTCACCGCTAGTCTGAATTCCCGTCTGAGTCGTCGTTTCGTCTCCAAGGTAGGCTCACGTCGCAGCAGATCATGCTTACCTGCAGTCCGGATTGCAGACCAATCTTGTTCGCCGAGGGAGCTCATCCGCCAAATTCTGAGACGACAACCAGTCTGACGCAGGGGCCGACCTGCATCTCACCAAGTCTGGTACCGATGCGGTGATAGCTAACCTTGATTCGACAATATTCGGAAAAAACTGCGGACGCACAACGTAAGCGGCGCCCCAACGATTCATCCTGTGCCGATTTTCGACGTGGACCGTTACAAACATCGCGATCAGGAGATCGCTCCCAGTGCGCCCGGGAAGGCGCGTGATTGGTTGGGTGGAAGTCCCGACATGGGCGAGTCAGTAGCCCATTAGCTGAAG
>JAYSTS010000060.1:0-7536 GCA_043719475.1 Gammaproteobacteria bacterium
ATGCCCGGCACCTGCAGCGCTTCACGTTCCACGTCCAGCACCAGATCGAGACGCTCGTTCGCCGACAGGTTGCCTCGTGCCCGTATCATCACCTGGGCGAACTGGGGGTCGGAATCGGTGAAAAACGTTGTGCCCACGCCATAGAGCCCATACGCCTTGAACACCAGCACGATGATGCCCACGGTTACCAGGGTCGCTGTGATCGGGTAACCCGTGACACGATCGATCATGCGGGCATACATACCGGTGAGGCCGCTGATCTTGCGTGGGTCGCCTTGTTCAAGGTTGTAGACGTTCAACTTGTCTTGCTCGGTCTGCTTGTGGACCTTGCCAAAAAACGCACCGAACACCGGGCCAAAAAACATCGCGTAGAACAGCGAGCCGATCAACACGGCGAACACCGTCACCGGCAGGAATGACATGAACTTGCCGGGTATGCCCGGCCAGAACATCAGCGGCAGGAAGGCTGCGAGCGTTGTCGCAACCGATGAGAACACGGGTGGGAACATCCGCTTGGCGGCGAGCGAATAGGCGGTCCTGCGGTCCATTCCCTCGGCCATCTTCCGGTCTGCGTACTCGGTTACCACAACGGAGCCATCAACGATCATGCCGAGCCCAAGCAACAGGCCGAACATCACCATGAAATTGAAGCTGAAACCTTTCAGGTAAACGATGATCAAGCCGAACAGGAATGAGAGAGGAATAGCCGCCGCAACGATGATTCCGCTCCGTAACCCGAGTGCAGCAACCACTGCGGCACCAACAATTACCAGCGCCGACACGATGTTGCCCTCCATTTCTACAACCTGCGCCTTCGCCGTCGGCGATTGATCCTGGGTGTAAAAAACCTGTACCTTCTTTGGATAGGCTGCGCGCTCGCGCTCAACAATCGCGCGCACATGTTCGACGGTAGTGATCAGATTGGCATCGGTGCGCTTCGATACCTCCACAGAGATTGACGGCACGCCGTTGACTCGGGCGTAACTCTCACGATCCTTGAAGGTGCGATGCACGCTCGCAACGTCCGCAACCGTGATGACGTTGCCGTTCACCGTTTTGACCGGGATATCAAATAGGTCCTGCGCGTTTTCGATGAGCGATGGCACCTTCACGCTGAACCGACCCACGCCGGTGTCGATGGACCCCGCGGCGATCAGCCGGTTATTACGAATCACGGCAGAAGCCACCTCCCCCATCGTGATGCCGTAGTGTTCCATCGCTGTGGGTTCAATCACCGCCTCAAGCAATTCTTCGCGTTGGCCGCTGAGATTGGCCTCAAGCACTTCAGGCAGCGCTTCGAGTTCATCTTTCAATGCGCTGGCCAGTTCAAACAACACCCGCTCGGGCACTTCCTGGCCTGCGAAGTTGATGGCGATCACGGCTTCATCAGCAGTCGTGAATTCATTCAGAAAAGGTTCTTCGGCGTCTTCCGGGAACTTCGCTTTGGCGCGGTCGATAGCCTCTCGCACGGCGGTACGCGCCCGATCGATGGGATAGCTGACGTCGAACTCGATCATTACACTCGCGCGCCCCTCGGACGCGTAGGCACGCATCTTCTCGATGCCTTCCACTGACCTGATCTCGGTCTCGAGTGGCAAAACGATCAGCCGCTCCGCATCCTCTGGTGAGATGCCCTCGTGAATCACCGTCACGTTGAACATGGCGACGCTGATGCTTGGATCCGACTCCACTGGAATCGATTGCAGCGCGAAAATACCCGCCAGCGTCAACAGCAGCGCAACGGCCATCGTGGTGCGATAGCGGTTTATCGCCCCATCGATGAGTCCATCAATGAAATTCATGTGCCACGCACGCCGTCGCTGGCCACTTCGTCCGTGGCCAGCGTGGATACACCGCCGGACAGGGCATCAGGCACGGCATCGGGCACGGCAACACCACCAGCGGGAACCAATTCTGGCGGTTCGTAAACAACCTCCACAGACTCACCCGCTACCACCGTCTCCTGGCCAACCGTAATTACCGTTGCCACTTCTGGCAGACCGGTCACCCACACCCCATCCGGATCGTTTTTGATCACCTGCACAGGCAGCATCCGCACAATTTGGTCCACATCGACAATACGAACGCCCACGCCTCCAGCATCGTCTAGCGCCAACACAGCAGGCGAAATGCGATGTGCGGCAATCGTCTGATCAGGAATACGCAGGTCGGCCGTCAGCCCGCTGCGAATGACGCGAGTTTCATTGGGCACGGTGATCTCGACGCGATAGGTGCGGGTTTGTTCGTCTGCCGCCGAAGCCACAAACGAGACCGTGCCTTCGACACGGCGTCCGTCGCCCAGTAGCGCGCTGGCAACAATGCCGGGTTCGAGCTTGCCGACATCCTTTTCAGCAACCTTGCCAACGATCAGCATCGGGTCTGGCGCCACCAGCGTGACACAGAGCGCACCCGGTTGCAGGAATGCCCCAAGTTCCGCATGACGCACCTCAACGACACCGGGAAACGGGGCTCGAATGGACGTGCGCTCAAGTTCAATCTGTCGCTGTTGCAGGCCGGCGGTGGCTGATGCCAATCGTGCCTTCGCCGTCATTTCCTGCATTTCGGACTGATAACCCCGATCACGCAGCTTCAAGGTTCCTTCGTATTCAAGCCGCGCTTGCACCACCGTCGCCTCGCCTTCGGCCACCCAGGCTCTGCGATCCGCCGTTTCGAGTTGACACAAGAGCGCACCGGTATCAACCCAGCTGCCTTGTTCGACGGGTGCTGCGGCCACCCGACCGGCCACCATCGCTTTCACCTCGACCATACGTTTGTTCATGGTGATCGCGCGGACCACCACATCCTCAGTCTGGATAGACGCATGGATGATGCGCGCGCGGACTCGCGCCGGCGCATCCTCACGCTTGGCCGTGAAGGTCGAATTTTTCTCCGCCAGGCTCGGCGCGATCAGCTGCTCAGATTGGCCCATGACACCGGTCAACATCCAGCCAATGGCAACCACGATAATCACCATGGCCCAGATATAGGTACTACGCACGACAACAGCTCGAAGAGTTTTTTAGGGATGAACTGCGCACAGGATACCGGGTGATCTTCGGTCTGGCGAACCGGTTGGAATCCACCAGAACCGTTAGCGGCTGAACAACTCATCCGGAAGCACTCAGTTGTTCGCCTCTGGACTGAGGTCTTACCGCTTTTTTGGCCTCCGGAACTCCGCTTTCGCGGCATCACGCTCGGCAACAATTGTTTCAAACGTTTGACTATTTCAAACGTTCGTATAACCATGAGCCATGACTCCTCGACGGTTTTAGCCATCAGCGCCCGATCCTCAGAACGCAGCGGTACCCGAGCCGACCTGATCGACGCAGCGCTTGATCTGTTCGGCCAGGATGGTTTTGCGGCAGTCAGCACCCGCGCACTGACCGACCGCGCGGGCGCCAATCTCGCCGCAATCCAGTATCACTTCGGCGGCAAGGACGCGCTCTACCGAGCGGTTATCGACCAAGTGATCGAGATCTTCCCGCCTCGACTGGATTTTGCGGAATTGCTTTTTACGGAACAGGCACAGCGGCTGAAGGGGAAACCGGAAGCGCAGGCAGCCCTGCTCAAAACCATGGCATCCACCCTTCTGCGTGCATTTCTCGGGGACTCGCAAATGCGCAGGATCGTGCCTTTTTTTCTGCGCGAGATGATTCATCCGAGCCCTCACTTTGATCATTTCTACGCGGCGCTTCCAGGGCGTCTTCACTCGCTGCTCACACGTTTCGTCGCGCTCGTTCTGGACACCACCGCAGACGATGAACGCGCAATCCTTCAGGCGCACGCCCTGATCGGCCAGATCGTCGTCTTCCAGATCGGGCGATCGATCCTGTTGCGTCGCACGGGCTGGCATGAATACACGCCTGAGCGCGTCGGACAGATCATCGACGTTCTGGTCCCTTCGCTGCAAAGATCATTGGGACTACCCGTCACGGAGACCTCATCATGACCAGCTGGTTCTGTGGATTCGCGTGGCTCGCAGCGATGTTCTGCGATGGTGGTGTGCACGCCGCCTTGACGGGTTACATCGAGGGCGAACAACTCTTTGTAGCGCCTGTCGGTAGCGCACGCATCGTCGAATTGCTGGTCGCCCGTGGTGACAGCGTAACCGCCGGAGATCCGATTGCACGACTGGATGCAACGGATGCCGGCTATTCGCTGCAATCCGCGCAAGCGTTACTGGCCGAATCGCAGGCGCGACTCAACAACCTGACCACGGGCAAACGCTCGGAAGAAATCGCCGTCCTTGAAGCGGCGCGAACGGCAGCTCGCACGGAACTGAAACAAACCGAACTCGATCTGACCCGTGCTCGGGATCTGGTGCAGCGCGGCATGCAAAGCCAGTCCGCACTGGACAGCGCGTTGACCCGTCAGCAAGTCGCCGTCTCCAGGGTCAAGGAAGTCGAAGCCAACCTCAAAGTTGCAGGAATCGCAGCACGTCTGCAGGAAATCGAGGCGGCTCGACAGGTGGTGGCCGCGCGCCAGGCAGAGGTCGACCGGGCCCAGTGGCAACTCGATGAACGGACAGTCCTCGCCCCGGTGGCTGGCGTGATCGAGGAGATCATTCGGTATGTGGGCGAACAGGCGAGCCCGAGCGCGCCGATCGCAACCCTGCTCTCTCCAGAGCGAAAGAAACTGCGGCTGTTTGTACCAGAACGGGATGTCTCAAAAATCCACCGCGGTGATTCCCTTCGAGTGTCCTGCGATGGCTGTGTGCAGGGACTTGTCGCTACCGTCGACTTCGTCGCTGGCGAACCCGAGTTCACGCCCCCTGTGCTCTATAGCGTTGCGAATCGACATCGGCTGGTCGTCCTGGTCGAAGCCAGACTTGAAGGTGCCGCATCCGGTCTGAAATCCGGTCAGATCGTCGACGTGGACTGGCCCGCTGCACCATGACCAACCTCGTCATCGACGTCTCTGGCCTCACCAAGGCGTTTGGTACGAAAACGGTTGTCAATAACGTTTCGTTGCAGGTGCGGCAGAGCGAGATCGTTGGCTTTCTCGGTCCCAATGGCAGCGGCAAGACCACCACGATTCGACTGCTGTGCGGGTTGCTGCGGCCTGACCGTGTTGCAGGGACGTGTCTTGGATTCGATCTGAATACGCAGAGCGAAGAGATCAAACTCCTCACCGGTTACATGACCCAGCGATTTTCCTTCTACGAAGACCTCACGATTCAGGAGAACCTCGAATTCGTAGCTCGTCTGTACAAACTTCGTCCACGTCACGAGGTGGTAAACGCCGCACTGCAGCGAATCGGACTGATGGATCGACGACATCAACTGGCCGGTGCATTGTCCGGTGGCTGGAAACAGCGACTGGCGCTAGCGGCCTGCATGCTGCACGAACCAAGGCTTTTGCTGCTGGACGAACCCACTGCAGGTGTTGATCCTCAGGCTCGACGTGAGTTCTGGGATGCCATTCATACCCTCGCCGAAGACGGTGTGACAGTGCTGGTCTCCACGCATTACATGGACGAAGCCGAACGCTGTCATCGAATCGTCTACATCCTCGATGGCGAGATTCTGGCGACCGGCACCATCGCCGAGTTGATCCGCGATTCCGGCCTTCACACCTTGAGTGTTCGGGGTCCATCGCTTGCGAAACTAAAAGCTGCGTTGACGGGAATTCCCGGCATCGATCAGGTCGCGCCGTTTGGTGACACGTTGCATGTCACCGGTATCGATGAGGCGGCGCTTGCACACGCCATCGCGCCGTTCAAGGCAACGCAGACCCATATCTGGCAGGACTCGGCCAGCACGCTTGAGGACGTGTTCATCTATCTCATGGCGACCCACCGGTCACATCGCGCGGAGACGCACTGACCATCATGCGAAGCCTGTCCATGTCCCGGGTGGCGGCGATACTGATCAAGGAGCTGATCCAGATGCGCCGCGACCGCCTGACCTTTGCGATGATCGTTGGTATTCCCATCATCCAGCTCACCCTGTTCGGGTTTGCCATCAACAACGATCCGAAACACTTGCCTACCGCGCTCTATGTGCATGACCACACCGCTTACACCCGATCCATCATCAACGCGCTGGAAAATTCTAGCTACTTCGATCTGGTGGCGGTCAATCAAAACGAAGAACAAGGGGACGCCCAGTTACAACGCGGCGACGTTGCGTTCGTCATCACAATTCCCGACGGTTTCACGAAGGCGCTGATGCGTGGAGAGTCCCCGCAGTTGCTGATCGAAGCCGACGCGACCGACCCTTCCGCATCGATCAATGCCATTGCGGTGCTACCACAGCTGGTGAGTTCGGCGCTTCGTCATCAGCGGCTGGCGCCTGCTGGGCTGGTCGTCTCAGCGCCACTGTTCGAAACGTTAATCCACAGACGCTTCAATCCGGAGGGCATCACCCAGTACAACATCGTTCCGGGTCTGCTCGGTGTCATCCTCACCATGACCATGGTCATGATGACCGCGATGGCGCTGACCCGCGAAGTAGAACGAGGCACCATTGAAAACCTGCTAGCCATGCCATCGAGACCTGCCGAAGTGATGATCGGCAAACTGCTCCCCTACTTTCTGGTGGGCGGCATCCAGGTGTTGCTCATCCTCGGGATGGCGCGTCTGGTGTTCAACGTACCCATGCTTGGCTCGTATGAACTATTGATCAGCGTGATAACGGTATTCGTGGCGAGCCTCGCAGCATTGGGTTACCTCATCTCCAGTGTGGCGCGTAGCCAGATGCAGGCCATGCAGATGACGTTCTTTTTTTTCCTGCCTTCGATTCTGCTGTCTGGCTTCATGTTTCCGTTTCGTGGCATGCCGCAGTGGGCACAGTGGATTGGTGAAATCCTGCCACTGACCCATTTCCTTCGGCTGGCGCGAGGGGTGATGCTCAAGGGTGCGGAACTGTCTGAAGTGACGACGCATATCTGGCCGCTCCTGCTGTTCACTGCGCTAGTGACCACGCTTGCACTCAAACGCTACCGACAGACTCTGGATGACTGAGGTAGGCATTTCGGACCATCCGATCGACAATGCCCGCAAAGCCGACCGGACTGATTCATGACCGACGCCCGTTTCACCGAACTGGAAATGCGTACCGCCTTCCAGGAGGACGCCCTGACCGAACTTAATGACGCCCTCGTCAGCCAGCAGCGTCAGCTGGATCTGCTGCGGCAAGAGCTGGCGCGTCTGCGTGAGCATGTGCTGTCTATACAGCCACAGGAGCCTGGGGAAGCGGCGCAGGAAGTGCCGCCGCATTATTGAGGACCGTCTGCTCGTTCTGAGGTTCCTTAACAGTCCGATTCACGCGGCTTTCGATGGCGGGGTAACTTCAGTTTTGTTTGCCGGTCATCATTCGGAGTAGAGCTGACGCGCCGCCTGTGCTAAAAATCCGGCTCCTCTTTCGAGTAGACAAGTATGAGATGGTTGCTCTGTTTGGCTCTGTTGGTTGGAATGCCCGTCGTTGTCCGGGCAGACCCGGCCTTGTCGTGTGAGGAAGTCGATCAGCTCGGGGAAGTACTCACTGGACTTGGCATCGCGATGGATGACGAAAACGCCGAAATTGGTGAGGACAG